>JBKBIY010000001.1:0-34587 GCA_046294045.1 bacterium
TACAAGTATAAAATCTGAATTACTAACGACTATACCATCAGATGAAAGTTTTCCAAAAGAATACTGTCTTAAGATGCTCAATTTTTTTAAGATAAATTCTTCCATTTTTTTATCTTTGTATTTTCTTGCTATTTCCAATTCTTTCTTAGTTTCCTCTATTTCCAAACTTCTAATTTTCAGAATTTTTTGTCCCTTTTTTACTAATTGTCCTTCAAAGGTACCAAACGTACTTTCTATCCATACAGGTGTATTAAAATAGATGTTATATAAAAAAGCTTCGCTTAGTTCTGTATATGCAACAGCTTCATAGGTATTAGATACTTCCATATATTTCGCTTTAAAAGTAGGTATAGCAAAAGAAGTGCGTATTGATAAAAAATTTGAAGAAGTTTTGATTTGATCCTGATTGACTTTATCGTAGTTTAAGCGAGAATGTTCATGAAAATGTTCATGAGTTTTTTCAGGCGTATGTTTGTGAGAATCTTTTTCTAAATCTTTTTTTGAACCCTCATCTTTTTTTGAATCATCTATAGGTACCAAATCCATTTTACAAATGGGACAGCTTCCAGGTTTATCTTGTTTTACTTGAGGATGCATAGGACAAGTATAAACCACTTTATGAGACTTTTCCGTTTTAACTTCCCTTTTTTCTACAGATTTATTTTCATAACAAGCGTTAAAATTAACCAACAAGAAAATACAAAACAAGAAAATAATAAAACTTTTAAAAACCATGTTTTTTTTGTTATTCATAAATTTCACCTCCTATATTTTTCATCTCAGCGTCAATAAAAGCAATTTCCTTAAAAATTTCTATCATTTTTAATTCCAAATCGTAAAGCTCTTTATAAAAAAGCACTATTTTATATAAATCATATTTACCATACTGATACTTGTTAAAGCTAAGCTCTATTGATTTTTGTAATTCTTTTTGCTTAAGTATCAAAAAATTTAATTGATTCTTAAGATTAATGAATCTTTGTTTTAGATAATTTTTCCTAGCTTCTAAGGAAATTAAAAGAGAAAACTTTTGATTATCAAAATATTTAATCTTAAGATTTATATTATCGATAGAAGGTTGTAACTGTCTTTTATCAGAGAAATTAAAATAATATTTTAGGTAAACTATAGAGGGGTTACCAGGTCTTGCCATATATTCTACCATCCAACCATTATCGGGAAGATATTTATATTTTTCTACATAAATTTCCAGCCTAGCTAATTCCTTTTCTTTTTCAATCCTCTTTAACCTAGGATTATTGTATATATTGATATTGGCAAGCTTGTAATTTTTATAAAATCCCATTAAATCGTTTAACTTAAAATCTTGAGTATTTTGTATAGGCAAAAAAACCTTTAAAAGATTATAAATTTCGAAATTTGATAAATTTATGTTATCCTGAGTTTGTAAAATTGTGGAATTAATATCTTGTACAACGGAATTAGCGAAAGATATTTCTGACAAATCACCATAAGAATAGGAATACTTAGTATACGCTAAATCCACTGCTTTACTAATTAAATTCTTAAAATTTTCCAAAATTTTTAGTTTAATGTCGTCAAAAAATATAGTTATCAAATTTTTTCTTATATTGAAAGCTAAATCTAGTAAATAAATTTCTTTATCTATGTTAAAAATTTGAGATTTGGAATATTCCAAGTTAAAAGCATTTTCAGTTTTAATTTTGTTTAAACTTGAAAATCCGTAATTAAAGGAGTATCCCGACATCATTTCCCTTTTATAGGGGAAAAAATTGTTAAACGGTAAAGCAAAAGAGATTTCATACATTCGAGAATTTTTATACAACTCCTTAGCAGCCTGTATCTTTTGATTTAAATGGGAAACATCAAAATTTTTTAAATCCGGGTTATATAAAATAGCAATTCCAATAAGCTTGTTAATTTCATTTTTATAAACAGTGTAAAAATCGTTACTATAAGCTAAAACACATAACAAAGCTATCCAACCAAATCCTAAAAAAATCTTTTTCATCATCAATTCACCTCCTAAAAGCCATTAAAAAAGATAAAAATCAAAGATATAGAATACTATAGAAAACTTTTAAGAAAACTAGTAAGAAAACAAGTAAGAAATTAACACAGCAGCCTTACAGATAGGATAAAATACAACCAAAAATCATAAAAAAGGAAATTTTTAGAAAAATTCTTAATAAGCGGGAAAAATTTTAAGAAATTCGGAACTTCAACAAAAATAGGATCCACTTCAAAATTAAAATAAAAATAATCATCTCTTTTTAAATCAAATTTGCTATGAAAACATTTACATTCGTGACAACAACAGATTTCTTCATAATTAAATCCGAAAAAACTTAAACAATCTGACCAATAATTTTTAAAATCAAAATCCTTATACCAATAAACCCAAAAAAGCAAAAATAAAAATACAAAAACCCTCATCGTTTTCTTAATAAATTATTTCAAAATATCTATAAAATTTCCTTTTAAAGAATATTTTTTTTAAAGAACATTTTAAAGAGGATAAGAATTGTAAAGCAAAAATTAAGTAAAGAGAAATCAAAGAGGAAAATAACGGCGAAAAATGATAAAAAATTCGAAATTTTTCGAAAATATCCGCCCCTTAGGTATAGTATTTGGAGATATAGGAACAAGCCCGCTTTATACAGTTAGCTTAATAGCTTTCACCATAAAAAACAAAGATCCCCTCCTAATTATGGGAGGTATATCATTAATATTTTGGCTATTAATAATAATAGTTTACATTCAGTATGTTTTCATTGTAATGAATCTAAGTATTAGAGGTGAAGGAGGACAATTAATAATAAGAGAGTATGCTTTGTCTTTAGTAAAAAACAATCCATTTTTGAAAAGTCTTGTTTCCTTTCTAGGATTATTTGGATTTTGTGCAATAGTTAGCGAAGGAATACTAACCCCAGCAATAAGTATACTTTCATCCAGTGAAGGATTAAAAATGATAGAAACAGGTGTTAATTTCACAACATTTCATGTAATTCTAATAGCAACGTTAATAACCATCGGATTATTTAGTTTACAAAAAAAAGGTACAGACAAAGTTTCTTTTTTATTTACCCCTATAATAGCCTTATGGTTTATTTTTCTCTTTCTTACTGGCTTATTTTATATTCTTAAAGAGCCAGGAATACTTAAAGCAATAAATCCAATTTATATTGTTTACCTTTTTAAAAATGATCCTATAGACTTTCTTATAGTTTTATCTTTTGCGATGTTAGCGATAACAGGAGTTGAGGGAATGTACGCAGATATGGGACACCTAGGTAAAAAACCTATAGTATTTTCATGGAATCTTGTTTTCATAAGTTTAATAACTAATTATTTCGGGCAAGGAGCATTCTTCCTTCTAAATCATCATAAAATAACAGAATACAACTCCCTTATTTTTTACATGGTTAAAAGTATGATTCCATCTTTGTATATACCTGCTATAATTCTTACCTTACTAGCAACAGTAATAGCTTCACAAGCAATGATAAGTGCAATGTTTTCTATATTCTACCAAACCTCTAATCTTAATCTCCTACCGAGAATAAAATATATACATACTTCAAGTGAACTAAAACACCAAATTTATGTACCTTTTGTAAATTGGTTTCTAATGATACTTGTGCTCCTAACGATAATAATTTTCAAAAGTTCAAACAATATAGCAAACGCTTACGGATTGTCTGTAAATATAACAATTGTTATATCCTGCATTATTTCAGCCATAATATTTTGGCACCAACAAAAAATAATAACAGTCATTTTATTACTCCTAGTTATATTGCCCGTAGATTTGGTGGTGTTGATATCTAACTTTCATAAAATAATACACGGAGGATACTTCCCATTTATAACAGCTCTGATTTTAATATCCATCGTTATGATATACATTAATGGTAACAAAAAGCTTGGAAAAAAACTTAAATACACATCTTACCACGAATTTTTAAATAAATACGAAGAATTTTATAACTCCGAATCAAAAATAAAAGGACAAGCAATATTCCTGTTAAGAGATATAAACTATATCTCCCCTTATATAAGCAAAACAATTTTCGACTTCAAGATTATTTACGAAAAAAACATACTTCTATCTATCAACATAACCGATAAACCCTATAAAATAGAATATCATCTAAAAAACCTTGAGGATAAACATAAAAGCTTGTATTATTTAGAAATAAAATCAGGCTATTTAGAAATAATTAATATTCCTGAAATTTTGGATAAACTTAATATTCAACCTACAACGGTATTCTATGGACAAGAAAATATAAACTCGAGAAATATTTTTGTTAAGTTTTATTCTTTGCTAAAGAAAATATCACCTACAATTGTGGATTTTTACAATTTTCCATTATCCAAAACAATAGGAATTACTACTAACCTAGAAATTTGAGGTTATTTATTTTGATTTTCAATAAATGATATTATGGAAGCGGCAAGTGAGGCAGCGTATTGTCCTCCATACCCTCCCGAAGCTTCTAAACTTACAACTATTACATATTCTGGCTTCTGATAACCAAAATATCCTACAAACCATGTATTATTTAATCCTTTAGGGTTATTAGAATTAGGGGTTACCTCTGCAGTACCAGTTTTACCTGCTACTTTAAATTTCCTAACTTTTTGCTTTATAATTGTGGCAGTACCAATATTTATAGCTTCCTCCATTCCTTTTTTTACCAATTCCAAATTCTCTGGCTTAAAAGGTAATTTATATAAAATTGCTTTCCGAGATGAATTGATAAAGGGAACAGGTTTATAGCCAGTAGCAACACTAGCTGTTACAACAGCCATTTGAATAGGAGTTACCAACCCAAACCCCTGACCTATAGATATGTTAACATCATCACCCTTTGTCCACTGCTCATTTAAATACCTTATTTTCCAATCTTTATCAGGAATAAAACCCGAACTTTCAAAAGGTAAATCTATACCAGTTTTGTTATTCAACCCTAGCAATTCACCATATTTTTTTATTTTTTCTATTCCTAATCTGTATCCTAAAGTGTAGTAAAAAACATCACATGAAACAGCTAAGGCGTGTACTAAATCAAGGCTACCATGACCATAAGTATTAAAACAATAAAAAGGATGAGAACCAACAAAAAAAACTCCTCCACAATAAATATGAGTATTTTTATTAATTAATTTTTCTTCCAAAGCAGCTAGGGAAGTAATTATCTTAAAAGTCGAAGCGGCAGGATATTCACCCATAATAGCTCTATTATAATAACAAGAAAAATCAGGATACTTTTCTATAATTTGATTATTATCCGGCTTTAGATCGTTTGGATCAAAAGATGGATAAGAAGCTAAAACCAATACTTCTCCATTTGCGAGCATTACAATAACTGAACCACCTACAGGCTGCTTGTTTTTTAAACTAAGATTATCACATAACTTCTTTAATTCGTTATAAGAAAAAATTTGTAAATCCTTATCTATTGTAGTTATTAAATCCTTTCCTTCTTCAGGAGGGAAGTCTTCCAATAATTTTACAGGATACCCTACAGGATCCATTAAATACTTAACTTTTCCTAATTTTCCTCTTAGTAAGCTATCGTATTGTAATTCTAAACCTGCTTTTCCAACCTCAGAATAAAATTGAATAGATGAATCTTTTTGAACATCCTCTTTGTAGGGTATGTTAACAAAGCCTGTTACAAAAGCAAAAGCGCTACCTTCATAGTACCTTTTATTATCCACATAAACCTCAAGTCCATACAAATATAATAAATTCTCAGTTATAAAACATATTTCTTGAAAAGAAGGGTTTTCTTTTAATACAACTTTATCAGTATAAATCTCTTTTAGATCTGGTAACTTTAGGTCTAACTTTCTTAAAGATTTCTCCAGATATTTTCTTTGATTCTCAGTTAAAAGGTTATGTTTAGATTTTTGAAGAATAACTTTAATTACTTCCTTCTGAGAGGCTATAACTTTTTGATGCCTATCTAGGATTCTTCCTCTTTGGGGATTTGTATAGATTTGAAAAGTTGTATAATAATCCAGCCTATTTTTGAAAACATCATAATTTAGAATGTTTATTTTTATAAGATTATAAACTATCCATCCAAAGGATATTAAAACAATAAAAGAAACAAGTAAGCCTCTATACATCCCTAAGGTAGTTTTGTTAATTATTCATTGTTTTTTGCTATTAAAAACGTATTTGTAAATAAGAAAAATTGATATTCCAAGCAAAGCGGAAAACACTTGTAATAAGTAATAAAGAATATCAACTATGAAAATATTTTTTATATTGTTTTGTCCAAGTAAAAGTGACATACCGATAGTTCTACCTCCAAGCCCACCAAAAGCAGATAACACAGAAGTAACACTACCTACCACAAAAGCTACAAACCATTCAAAAAAAGTTATATTCTGGTTAAAAACAAAAACCCAAAAACCATATAAAGCTAATGAATCAATAACCTGAGAAAACACTGAAATAAAAAAAGCGAATAATAAAACACGATAAATAGAGTTCTTACTAAAATAAAAAAAAATAAACATTCCAATAATCAATAAGAAAATAAAAAAAAATATATAACTTTTGTAAAAAAATAACAAAGCTAAAACCGCCGCAGCCAACAAACCTATTATTCTATCTATATAGGAACTGAAAAACACCAAAAATTTACTTTTGAACCCTTCTTGGTTGAAAACCAAAACACCACTTTTAATTCCATCACTAAAAACTAAATTAAGACCAATAGAACCTAAAATAGAAGATATTGAACTAAGATTTAAAAGGAAAAAAAAGTTGTACTTGAAAATTGAAAAAACTCTTACAAAAAGTGACCACCTGTAAACCTTCAACATAAAAGCAAGAAAAGAAAAAAAAATACTAACCAAAAAGAGAAAAATATTATCCTTCAAAATAAACCATATCTCCCCAAGCTTTACAGAAGTTTTGTGATATAAAAAAAAGAAAATAATTAAAGATAGCAAAAAGTAGATAATTAACAAGATAATTTTTTTAGAATCTGTAATTTGAAAACTCTTAATCATTATTCTTCCTCTTCTGTAGGAAAAACAACACTAACAAAATTTTTATTTACAACCATAAAGCCTACCCTATCAATTTCCAAAGAACTATCTTTATCGTATATAATACAATCGGTTAAAGGAATAAATGTTATATTCTTATTAAGTTCATCTACCAATCTAGCTCCAGGTATGAGATACATGTATCCTTCAATTCTATAATCTTCTAGCAATATTACCATTCTTCTAGCTTCTTTTTTAATCATAATTTTTCCTCCGTTATTTTATTAATTTTTCTTGTACTTTTCTTATTCCCGTAATTTTTTCAAAATTTTCAAGTATTTGATTAGCGATATCTATTACTTCGGGTTTAACACCTGCTAATTTAGCTACAAATATTCCATAACTTTTTTGAGCCGCTCCTTTTAACACTTTGTAAGTAAAAACAATTTCTTCTCCCTTTTCCAAAACTTGAACATTATAATTAGAAACTGAATGTATAAACTTTTCAAGATTGGATAATTGATGAAAATGCGTAGCTAAAATTGATCTGCATTTAACTTTAGAGGCTAAGTATTGACAAACTGCCCAAGCTATAGCCATTCCATCATAAGTACTTGTACCTCTACCAAGCTCATCCATAATAACCAAACTTCTTTCAGTACAATTATCAAGTATATAAGCTGTTTCTAACATTTCAACCATAAAAGTACTTCTATTTTTTATTATATCATCAGAAGCTCCTATTCTGGTAAATATTCCATCAGCGATTCCGATTATAGCTTTTGAAGCGGGAACAAAGCTTCCAAACTGAGCTAACAAAACATTTAAAGCTACACTTTTAAGAAAAGTAGACTTACCTCCCATATTGGGCCCCGTAAGAATAATAAAGAATTTTTCTTCATCCATATAAACATCATTAGGGACAAACTTTTCAAAATATTTTTCATAAATCGGATGCCTCAAATCCTTAACATCCAATATTTTCCTATCTACTAAGATTGGTTCTGTATAATTATTAACCACTGCAGCATAAGCTAAGCTTATAATAATATCTAAAAAAGAAATGTTTTCTATTAATTCCATTAAATAAATTCTGTTTTCATTTGCTAACGAGATGATATTTTTGATTATTTCTTGCTGGATGGAATTTATAGAGTTTACTGCATTTTCAAGCTTAGCTTCAAATTCTTTTAACTCTTTTGTAGAATATCTTTCAGCATTTACAAGTGTTTGTTTCCTTTCAAAATAAGAAGGTACAAGATTTAAGTTAGCTTTACTAACCTCTATATAATAACCAAATACCTGATTATAAGAAATTTTTAAAGATCTTATACCTGTACTCAATCTAAGTTCGTTTTCATACCTCTTGAGCCATTCCTCATTATTCTTAAGTAAATAAATATACTCATCTAATTTATCGTTAAATCCCTCTTTTAATATCAGATCTACATGTTGAAAACTTTTTATTTCGTCCTCAATAGCTAGTAAAACAATATTTTTTAGTTCATTTATCTTTTCCAAATTTTTATTTACTTTTTCAAATACTTCTTTTAACAGATAAGGAGAAAAATCTATACTTGTATTAGCAAAATAATCCATGGATATGAAAAAATTTTTAAGCATCACAAGATCTTTAAAATTATACTTAAAAAGAGAGAATCTTGATAATAATCTTTCAATATCTGGTATTTTTTTTAGTTTTTCTCTTAGTTCTATTATCAATTCAGGATTATTAACAAAAAATTTTACACATTCAAGCCTTTGATTTATTTTTTCTATATTTTTTAAAGGTTGAGTGATAAAAATTTTAAATCTTCTAGCTCCAAACGATGTAGAAGTATGATCCAATACTTCACTTAGGGAATATTTATTTCCTACTATTTCCAAATTTTTCAAAGTAGAAGCATCAAGCCATAAAATATCGTCGCTAAAACTCTTTAACCTAAATTTAACGGAGCTAGAATTTGTTATTATCATATTTTTTTCTAAGTAATTTATAAACAATTCAAAAGTATTAACAAAATCCCCGTTTTCAAGTAAAAATAAAGTACTCTCATCAGCTACATAATTCTTCATTTGCTCATAATCATACTTTTTACTATCTAAAACTATTGAATTAGAATATTTACTAACATAATTCTTTTCAACATTTTTAGAGAAAACAATTTCAGAAGGATTAAAATATGAGATCATATTTGACAAATTTTTAGTTACAATAGCATAACCTTCCAATACACTTATATCAACCGCAATAATGTAAAAAGAAGAATTTTTATAATCCACAACCATTAGAAAATTAAAATCTTTTTCATTTAGATAATTATATGAGGTTATAGTTCCAGGAGTGATTATTTCTACGATATCACGTTTAACGAGATTACCTTTTGATATTTGAGCATCTTCAAGTTGTTCAGCTATAGCTACTTTATAGCCAGCATTTAAAAGATTTTTTATATAGTTATCAACGCTGTGAAAAGGTACGCCTGCCATCGGAACAGTTTTTCCATCGGGTAAAGTTCTCTTAGTTAAAACCACTGAATTTATTTGTGAAAATATATGTGCATCTTCAAAATAGGTTTCATAAAAATCTCCAACTCGAAAAAGTAAAATTGCATCTTTAGCTTTCTCCTTTAACTGTAAATATTGCTTAAAAAGAGGAGTGACATTCATAGATAATTTAAAGGATTAACAGGTTGACCATTTATTTGGATTTCAAAATGCAGATGAGGACCTGTGGAATTACCGGTAGAGCCAACTCTTCCTATTACTTGCCCTTTGCTAACAACCTGACCTTTGTAAACACTAATAGAAGAGCAATGAGCGTATAAGGTAGAGATTCCGCTACCATGATCTATTATTATGGTATTGCCGTATCCGTAGTACCAGCCTGCAAATATAACAACACCATCTGCAGCAGCATATATAGGAGCTCCGTAAGGAGCACCAATATCAATACCCGAATGAAAACGAGTACCACCCCAAATAGGATGAACCCTATAACCAAAATAAGAAGTTATAACCGATGAAGTAGTGGGCCACAAAAATCTTCCCCCCCTGTAAATCCTTGTTCTACTTACATTCCTTGCAATATACCTTTGTAATTCTTCATATTTCTCCTTTTGAATACTTTCGTAATACTCTATATTTTGCTTAGTTTTATTTATCTCTTCTTGATATTTTCTTAATAACTCTTGCCTTTTAGCTAAAAGAGAAGAATAATACTTTTTTTCGGATTCCAGTTTTTTTTCTACATTTTCTAATTCTTTAGATAAATTTATTAATTCCGCATTTTTTTTTATCAATTCCGTTTTTTTATTATTTAAAGTGCTTATTAACTCAACATCGGTTTTTATTAGCTCTTTTAGTATATACCAGTAATCAAGAAAAAGATCAGGCGATTTAGCACTAAAAATTACAACTACAAAATTAAGATCATACTTTAGAAAAGTTATAATTTTATTTTCTAAAACATTATTGATTTCTATTATTTTTCTTTTTATTTCGTCCATTTGTGAGGATAAAAATTTCATTCTTTTTTGTATTTCATTTTTTCTTTTTTTAGTAACATATACTCTATACTCCAATTCGGTCAATTCTTGCCATGTTTTATTAAGCTGACGCTCTATATCCTTTTTAGCTAAATTCTGATAATAAAGCTTTGTTTTATTTTCCTTCACTTTTTGTTTTAAATAAAATATCTGTTTTTTTAATTCTTCAACTTGTGTTGAATAACTAAAAGAAAAAATAGATATTATAATAAAAAAGATAAGAATTATTTTTTTATTCATCTTCGGCCAATTTTTTAAGGTATCTTTCTATTGTAACGGAAACAAAAAATACGGAAACAATCACAGATACTACAAAAATAGTGTTTCTAATGAATATAAGATAATCCACAGGAAGCAGACTAAAAAAAGCAATTTCTGAATTGAATTTATTATATATATATCCATATCCTATTCTTAGAAAATAGTGAGAAATTAATGAAGAAATTAGTAAAACAATGAATATTTCAAAAAACAAAGGGGACTTAATAAACCATCCAGTAGCTCCCACCAAATTCATTATTTTTATCTCATTTTTCCTCGATAAAATTGACATTTTAACTGTATTGTTTATAATCAATATAACTCCTACTGATAGAAAAATTATTATTCCAAACAAAACCTTTTTCAAGACACCAAAAATGCTATTTATATTTCTAGCATATTCTTGCCAATATATAACATCCTTTACGATTTCTTCTTTTTTTAATTTTGAAGCGAAACTATCTATAAATTCCGGATCCTTTAGTTTTATATATACTATATCCCCCATAGGTAAATTAGCATATTGAATATTTAAATCATTTTTTATCCTATTTAAAAGCTCATTTTTTGAAACCAAAGTAGTACTTAAAACCTTTTCATCTTTCTCAAGTTTATATATAAATTCTGATACCTTTTGAGGTTTCACATCCTTTTTTAAATATACATGAATGGTTATCTGAGAAATCATTTTTTGTTTAAAATTTTCCATGTTGTAGTATATTAATATTATAAATTGAAGTACGAAGAAAGAAAAAGATACCACAGTAACAGCAGTAAAAAACATTCCCCAATTCTTGCTTATGTTATCAAGTATTTCTTTAAATAAAGAAACTATTATAGTTTCGAGATATTTAAACATAGGCGAAAAATTTTTTATTTTTTCTTATCGGGATTACGTGCGCCGTATTTAGATCTACTTTGTCTTCTTTTTTCTACACCAGCAGCATCCAATTTTCCTCTAACAACTTTATATCTTATACCCGGTAAATCTTTTACCCTTCCTCCTCTTATAAGTACCACCGAGTGCTCTTGCAAATTGTGCCCCTCACCGGGAATATAAGCAGTCACTTCCATTCCATTACTTAATCTTACCTTAGTTACCTTTCTTAAAGCTGAGTTTGGTTTTTTAGGTGTAATAGTCTTTACTTGTATACACACTCCCCTTTTTTGAGGAGCACCTTTAGGATCCCAATATACCCTTCCTTCAATTGAATTATAATAATAATGTAGAGCAGGTACTTTTGATTTCTTTTTCAAACTTTTTCTACCTTTTCTTATTAACTGATTTATGGTAGGCATCTTTAACCTCCTTTTGGTATTTTTAAACTCCTTTTGATATTATTGTCCCTAAATTCTCTCCATAAATTATTTTCCTTATGTTACCATAATCCTTTATACTAAAAACAATAATAGGAATGTTATATTCCATTGATAAAGAAATAGCCGTACTATCCATAAAACTAAGGTTTTTATCTATTACTTCTTTATAATCTATTTGGTTGTATTTAAGTGCATTTGGATTTATTTCAGGATCGCTAGAATATACACCGTCTACTTTAGTAGCTTTTAGAATAATTTGGCATTCTAGTTCAAGAGCTTTTAAAACAGCTGCAGTATCGGTAGAGAAGAAGGGGTTACCGGTACCACCTGCTATTATAACCACTCTTCCTTTTTCAAGATGCCTAAGAGCTCTTCTTCTTATAAAAGGTTCAGCTACTGACTTTACTTCCAAAGATGTCATAACCCTTGTTTGTATCCCTTGGTTCTCCAAGACTTCCTGGAAAGCCAAAGCGTTTATAACAGTAGCTAACATTCCCATATAGTCAGCAGTTGCTCTATTTATACCTGTTAAATCCCTACCTCTTACGAAATTTCCTCCACCCACCACAATTATAAACTGAACCCCTTGTAGATAAAGATCCTTAATTTCTTCGGCGTATTTTTTAAGAATGTCAAAATCTATGCCTACCCTTTTTTCCCCTCCAAACATCTCCCCACTTAATTTTAACAAAACTCTTTTATACTTCATAAGCTATCTACCTATTTCAAATCTTGCAAATTTTTTAATAACTATGTTTTCTTTTAAATTTGATGAAACAGACTTAACATAATCCTTAAATTTAGGTAGTTTTAAGGATTCATCATAGAAAGACTGCTCCATAAGTACATTATCTTCCATCATTTTTAATACTTTTCCTTCTGCTATTTTTTGAGCTACATGTTCAGGTTTTCCTTCACTTTTTGCTTGCTCAAAAGCAATTTTTTTACTTTCCTCTATTTCGTTAGAAGGTATGGAAGATATGTCAACATAAACGGGCTTCATGGAAGCTATTTGGAAAGCTGTTTTGGTACCAAATTCCTCTTTAATTTGAGCATTTTCATTTATGGATTTTTCAAATCCAATTAAAACAATAACTCCGACTCTGTAATTGAAATGTAAGTAATCAAATATTACTTCATTTTCACCTGCTTGACACTTTTCAACTCTTGATAACCTAATATTCTCACCAAAGATAGATATATTTTCATTTAAGTATGTTCGTAAATTTTTAGAGGGTTCATATTCCATTTCAAGAGCTTCTTCTAAGCTTGAGAAATCTTTTTTATAAAGAAAATCGGCTATATTCTGAGCAAGTTCTATAAATTTTTGGTTTCTTGCTACGAAATCGGTTTCACACGCTAATTCTATCATAACAGCTTTAGATCTATCATTTTTTATAAATATTACGCCTTCTTTGGTCGTTCTATCCAGTTTTTTGGCTGCTTTTGCTGCTCCCTTTGCTAAAAGTATTTTTTTAGCTTTCTCTATATCCCCTTGCGATTCTATTAAAGCGCTTTTACACTCTGTTATTCCTGCTCCTGTTTCCTCTCTTAATTGCTTTATCATCTCCATAGATACTGTCATAACTCTCTCCTCCTTAGTTTACTTATTCATAACTTCCAATACTTTTTCAAGTATTTCTTGAGGAATATAGAAATTTAGATGTGCTTTTTGGACATCATCGTGATCCTCTAAAGCTTCTGCTAATTTTAATACACTAACAGCTTTATCAACGTCATCTATTAACACAGTATTTTTGGGGATATAGGTAATGTCTGCGTTAGTATAATTTAAATTCATTTTTTCTAGCTTATCCTTAACTTCTTCAAAATTTTCAACGTTTACTACTAATTCAACTTCGTTATCACTTACCTTTAAATCCTCAATATAATCAAGGAGATTATTTAAAAGGGTATTTTCGAGTTCAGAAGGATTTTTAACGTCGTTAAAAATAAAAACACCTTTTCTATCGAAAATCCAGGCTACGCTTCCACTTTCCCCAAGATTTCCGTTATATTTTTGAAAGATCTTTCTTATCTCCGAGGCTGTCCTGTTTTTATTATCAGTTATTATTTCTAATAAAACAGCTACTCCATAAGGTCCGTAACCTTCGTATAAGGTTTCGTATAATTCTTCTCCTTCCAATTTTCCTTGTAATTTTAAAAGAATTTTTTCTATATTATCAGAGGAAAATCCTGCAGCTTTTGCTTTTTTTATAGCTAAGCGAAGTTTGGAGTTAGTTTCAGGATTTGGTCCCCCTTCCCTTGCCGCTACAGTAATCTCTCTACTTATTTTACTAAACAACTTTCCTCTGATTTTGTCCATTCTTTCCTTACGATGTTTTATGTTATGCCATTTAGAATGTCCAGCCATTTAATAAAACCCCTCCTACTCATTTTATTCTTTACAAACCATCCTTAACCTCCCAAATAAAACCTTAAACTAAGGATTTTTTTTATTTTTGCATAATTATTTATTAGGGGTGAAATATTTCGATTATGATAAACATAAGAAAAAAAGGATTAACAATTGTAGAAATAATAATATCTTTTTCTGTAGCTTTTATTCTTATTACATCTATATACGCAATAATATACTGGGGACTAAAAGTAAACACAATAAATGAATACTATCTCGATGTTAACAACATACTTATTTTCATATCTAATGAAGTACAAAATAATCCCAGCTTGTATTTACAATATGATAGTAATCGAAATAGAATAACACTTACCCAAGACGCAGAAGCAAAACTTCTTGGAAAGCTATTTCTATACAACTACAAAATAAAAAATAAACAAGATTATAAGGTAAAATTTGAAAAAATAGAAAGACTTACAACAGAAAATCTTGATAGAATTGTAAAAGTAGATATATCAGTTAAATGGTATTATAAAAACAAAGAACACATAACTTTAACCACAATATTTTTACCACTTTATCATATAAATGAATCTCCCCCTAATCCTTTACCTGAAAACTCAGATATATATACAGAAAATACAAACACAACGACAAACACAACAACAAACACAAATACTACAAATTTTATAACAACAAATACTACATTTGTAACTACCACTACAACAACAAATATCGCAACTCCAACAACCTATCCAAATGTTACAATTTCAACAGTTAATAATTCAACTCAAACTTTTACAACATTTTTTACTAATGATAGGATACCAACAACTGCTTTACAACCTCCAAACTCATTTTAACAGATCCAAAAACATAATAAGCTGAGTATTCAATAAAACACTCTATTCCTTCCTTCTTTTTTAGCGGTGTAAAGTAGTTCGTCAGCTTTTTTTATGAGTTCGTCTTTTGAAGAGCAGTCTAATGGAAAGCAGGCAACTCCTATTGACGCAGATACCTGGATATCTCCTCTTTTCAAAACTTTATAGCTAGCTCTTATTTCTTCTGCTAAATTTACAGCATCTTCTTTATAAAAGTTTGGTAAAATAACAGCAAACTCATCACCACCATACCTGCAAACATACCCCTTACTCCCAACATGCCCAGAAATTATCTTAGCAATACTCTTTAATAACTCGTCACCCATAGGATGACCAAAAGTATCATTGTACTGCTTAAACTTATCAGTATCAATCATTAATAAACATACAGGATAACCGTATAATTTTGCGTTTTCTATCTCTTTTGACAATAACTCTTGAAAATATCTGTGAGTATACAAACCAGTTAAACCATCTTTTATGGCCATTTCTTTACTTTTTGAATACTCTTGATAAAGTACATACATGACAGCAAATTTGTCTGCTAGAATTTCAACAAATTTTACATCCTCTTCACTAAAATTTCTAGTATTTAAACTTGATAAATAAATTACCCCTATCAATTTTTTACCTATTTTTATAGGAGAGCAAATAAAACTTCTATCATCTTTAAATAAAGCCAAAGCACTAAAAAGAGTTCCCCCAAAATAGTATACCGACTTCATACTATTACAAGCTACCTCAACAGCAGTAGACTTAGTATAAAGATCGCTTTTCCCAATTCCTCTATTAAAAACTGGTTTTAAATTACTAACTTCACCCTCCGATATAAAAATAATAAACCTAGAAAAATTTAAAGATTTAGAAAGCACAGCATAAATCCCACTATACAAATCTTCATAATCTGGATTATCATCCAGCTTTGAATAAAACTCTCCCAAATACCTAAGCCAATTACTTAATTTTTCACTGTTAACCTCTAAATCTTTTATTTTCTTATCCAAAAAATTAATCTCGTATTTATTTATAACTTCGGAAATATTCACCTTTAAAAAATTTTCAGCTGTATTATAAACGATATAATTGTAAATAATCCTAAAAAAAAGCAACACAGCAAAATATATCACTTGAAAAACAACCAAGTAAGATAATATATCATCCACTTTAGCAAAGATATAATAAAAATAAAAAATTACAACAAATATACTTAGTAAAAAATATTCAAAAAATCCAAATCTATAAGGTAAAATACCCTTATCCGTTTTCACATAAGATTGTGTAAACATCAAAACACTCTCTCTGGCATCTTCGTCTAAAAAATCTTTTTCCTTTAAAACATTATCAAAATAAGAAGAAAACCTATAAATCAAATCTTTTTCAAGTAAAGAAACTATAAAACCCATTCCTAAAAGAGTATAAAAATATCCAAAAACAAGAAAAAAGATAACAAAGATTAAAAAAGATTTGGTGTTCATTAGAGAAAGTAAGAATAAAAAACTAACAACAAAAAAAACAAATAGAAACTTTGAAAAAATATTATATAACTTTACTCTGGTATTAGCATCAAAATTAATAGTAAACTCTTTTAAAATAAATGTAATAAGCGAAGAAATCAAAATAATCAAAAAAATAGACAAATCACTTATCCCCTTAATAAATAAATAAAAGGGGAAAAATGTAAAAAAAATGGGAATTAAATCAATTCTCTGCCTATAGTATATTAATATTAATTCCAATACAAATCCCAAAACTAAAAATACTGCTATTGCCGCATCCATATCAAACTAAAAATTAAAACCTTTTATCATTTTTTATTTTTCAATATCATTTTTTATTTTTCAATTTTGTAATAAACTGGATAATAACAAGCACCTAAAGGCTGAGTTAAAAAATCCTTTATAAATATTTCACTGCTAAAAATAACATTATTATCATAAGGCTTAAATACACCACCACCTGTGTAAATAAAATCCCCCTGTTTACTGGAAATATAATAAATTGGTATAGATGGACCACCCCTAGCAGAAAAGCTAATACCTTTTACTTGCCTATTCAAAACAAAATGATAAAAAACCTTGTAAGTACCCTTTAAAAGCATATTTGTTTCTATCCCATCTAAAGGAATATCCCCTACTACCAAATAATCCAAATCATTAGGCAAATAAGTAACTATTCTACCCATACCAAATATGCCTTTAACATGCTTATTATCAAGCGGTAATATATACCTATAATTAACTTCACCGATCCAAGATTCAAAATCTATCCTAGTGTTTGAAAAAACCCAAAAATATCCAGAAATTAAATATTTAGAAGGAAAATTAACTTCAAAAACTTTTTCATCCTCAATATATAATTTTTGAGGATTAAAATTCTTAAAAATTTCCGCTCCTACTTCGTTACCAACCCTAAAATAATTATCACGCGAAGATGAAAAATAATAACTTATATAAGCTTCACTCTTACCACTAAACCTAATATATAACCTCTTATCTTCAAAAGTATCATTAAGATGATAAAAATATATCAAAGTTGGAGTAAATGGTGAAACGGTACCACTAATTAAATATCCATTACTCTTTACATACTCCGGAGAATTAGAAAAAAATAATAAAACAGGTTCAAAACTATAACTCTTATAAACTAAAAAAATAAACAAAAACAACCACACAATTAATTTCCTCATATGTCTCCTCCCAATAAAACGTATAAATTATATATCAAACTAACATATAAAATTTTTTTGTTTACCCTCTTGTAAATATGAATGTTACCTATATTTATATCTTTTATAAAATTCAATAATTGATATAACTTATAATCCACTATCCTAAAGCGCATAACCTTATTAAAAAATTCCTCTCTTCCGATAATTTTCAAGAAAATCAAGTTTTTTTCTAAATATTTAGCAAAATCCGGATCATATGTCTTATTAATAATTCCTAAATAATAGACATCCCTTAAAAAAGATTTTATAAGCAACATTAAAGCTCTATAAGAAATAAAAGAACCAAAGATCTTAACCCAAAAATCTTCTTCAAAAACTATTTCTATGCTAGGATTAAACAAAAAGTTTAACAATTTTTCAAATACTTTACCAGGTTTTTTCTCTTTTAAATTCCACAAGTTATGATTAAAATAATCGATAATATCAAAATTTTGTTCCGAAAAATATACTACAAACTCTGCCCAATTCAAAGAATAACCACAAAACTTTATTAAATACTCTACTAACTTGCCAATATCAACATTTACAAAAATTTTTATAGACCTTGATAAAATCGTGGGAATAACGTTAGTGTCAGACTTAAGTAAAATAAAAATACAATTACTTGGTGGCTCTTCTAATGTTTTCAACATAGCATTTAAAGAATAAATATTTACATTATCAATGTCTATTACCACAATTCTTAAAGAATCCGAACTCAGTCTTACATAATTCAAAACATATTTCACCTTTTCCAATGGTATAATATCGTCATCTATTAGAAAAATATACTCTGCTTTATTTAATCCAATTTCTTGTATTAAGGAAATTTTTAGTTTCTTTGATTTCCCAAAAAGTAAAAACGTACCGCTTTTTATATTTTCAAGATAATTTTGAAATTTACTTTTTAATCCCTTTGACAAAAAAAAATCAACAGTTGTTTTTCTCTTCAAAGCTTTTATTCCCTCTTTAAAACTTTTTTTTCTAAAACCTTTTTTTTACTAATTACTAAATACTTAACCTTCTTCTCAATATAAATTTGTCATAAATAAAAACGATATTTGCAATGATAATAAAGACTATAAGTAAAGTATGTATAAGTGATTGAGTAAGCATATATTTAACAGCTTCACTTACTTTATCTGGTTCGGGATTAGATTCCAATATTTCATAATCTGCTGCTCCCTTAAGACCACCAAACAAACCTATCAATTGACCACTTAAAATATAAGGATACATTTCAGCAGCCATAACAGCGGTACATCCACCTGAAACGTTAACACCATACCTACTTTTAAGTATTCTAATATAATACACCAAAGTATCCCCAGAAGCTATACAAAATACTAATTTCAAATCATTAGCTGTTCTTACGTTTTCTAAGAAAGGAGCTTTACTATCAGATATTAAAGGAATTGCATCTTTTAAATCTACTCCCATTTTTTCTATAGCTACCGCTGCCCCAACAACATAACCACCAATTACATAATCTATATTCTCAACTTTCCCATATTCTTGAGCGATTTTACGAGTTTTTGTAGCAACTATCTGAGCACCATCCGGCCAAAGAGAAATCGCTATAACCTTTAAATCCTTCCTAAAAGACTGTCTTAAAAAATTCTCCAAAATCGGATCCGCTTCAACCCTCGTAGAAGGACCATAATCCCCAGATACCAAAACCACACCACCACTAGGAATAGATTCTATAAAATCATAAGCTTGCTTAGAAGCAGGTGTTATCGTCTTTCTTAATATCTCCAAATTCAGCTTTTTAACCCAGTAAACATCTGAAAAAATTATCCCCATAGATAAAAACATAGCTACAAATAAAAATATCGTTCTTCTTGTTATTTTTTTAAATAACTGAATTATAATCATTCCGCTTTACCTATATGAGATTTTTCTATTCCAAATAATAATTTGAAAGATATTATAATTGTACCTATTCCTATAGCTATTAGGATAGCTCTCTGTGCAGCAGCATTTATTACTGCTGTAATATAATCCGAAATTATAGATATTTTTAAACCAAATATTCCAAAAATATAATCCCCAATAGGTACCCTTCCAAGAATTACTATTGCAGCAGCAATTAACAATAAAGTAGCTTCCAAATTTCTTGCCCTAAAAGCTCTATATGAGGCAGAAGCAATGAAAAACGCTAACAAAGAAAACATAGCTGCACTCAAGGGATTATATATGCTATAAAATATAACCCTCGTGAAAATATTACTATCCACAGATTTAAATTCAAAGTTAATCAGTGGCAAAACCATAGATTTATCTAGACTAAAAACTAAAAAATTATCTGTCTTAGGACTAACACCATAAAATAAACCTATAGCAGCCGTAATAATAAGAGAAATAATGAGAATAACGTTTGCCACTCTATCATCAAGCGAAGTGATAGGTTCCACAACTTTTCTTAAACTAACTATTAACAAATTCAAAATACCAAGAATTATAGCGAATGAAGAAATAATTATAACCCAATTTCTTACCACCTGGGTTACTTTACCCGTAACTTCAGGTAAGAAATAGTTCACAATAATTATTATACCAGTTAAAGCAGTTATAAAAAGTGGTAATTCTCTTTTCATTTTATCACCATTCCACTAAATATTTTATAAATAACATTTATCAAAGGTATTTTTGATACCTTTACAAAAATTTCTCCTATACTAATTAATGATCCCGTAGCGATAGAAAGCATAACAAGAGCTTTGGAAACATCCTGAGTTCTTAAAGTTATTTTATCAAGTAGATCTTTAGAAAGATAAGCGGAGGCGGCAAATAATTCCTCTCCTATTAAAACATAATCACAAGCTGCAATAAAGAAAGGTAATTGAGTTATCATAGCTGTACCTGCTATTTGGATAGCTCCAGCAGCAAAACCTGTCTCAGCAAGTATCAAGGACTCCGCGTAAAAAGCCCCTATTAAGAAAATAGCTCCCGGTTTTTCCCTTGCTATTATCCCATCAACACCTGCAGCATAACCAAATTGGTCATCCGTTAAATAAAAAACACTATCACTTCTATAAAGATCACTCCTTCCCGCTCTAAGATAAGATTCTTTTACTACCTCTTGTGCAACAGTCATCAAAACCGATCTACTAACAGGCATAATTAAATCTGTTTCATATTCTGCACATCTTTGTGCTACATACCCTAATATGGCTAACGAAGCTAAAGTTTGAATATTGTCAATATCCTGTATACCCGGAATATAAAGAATAGGTTTTCCCATTTCAGTAGATCTACCAATAGCTTCCTCTATAGAATTTAAAGCAGGTATTTTTCTTATATATACACTCTTTAATTTGCCTTTTTTTACTAAATACAAATAATACCAAAAAACAAAAGATATAAAAATTAAAAAGAATAGAGCATATCCTAATAAAACGTTCTCTTTATAAGGCACAATTACCTTATACCAAAAATAACCCCAATCCATATTATATTTACCTATTTTGCTATACTTTAAAAATCTCCTCCTTGAAGCTAATAAAGAAACTTATTAATCAATCAGAAAGGAAGGATCCAATTTCATTACCTCATGGTTATAAAAAGGTTCTGCGTATTGAGTTCTAGCAAGTAATCCCCAGTAACGAGCAATAGATTTAATATAATCTTCAACATCCCTAGAAACAAATTGACTTTCATAAGCCCTACAAGCCTCTATTTTTTTATCAATAAAATCACTAATATCCACCACAAACGACGGAGTTATATTAATCCTTAGGTGATTAGAAAAAAATCTAATAATTTTGCGCGGATACCAACTTTCTCCTTCTAATGATATCTTAGTTAATTTAGCATAAAACCTTGCAGCATAAGAAACATTAAAAGCCTGCCAATGATCAGGATGAGCATCTAATTCATAATGACAAAAAATCACCTCAGGTTTATACTTCCTTATAACATTTGCCACTTTAAACCTACTTTCAATACTATCAAAAAGGAATCTGTTTTTAAGATCAAGAGTTATTCTTTCAACAATTCCAAGTATTTCTGCGGCTTTTTTTGATTCTTTTATTCTTTTTTCAACTGTTCCATGAGGTGTAGGCTCTCCGTTAGTAAGATCCAAAATCATAACTTTATATCCTTTGTTAACTAGGTAGGCAATGGTGCCGCCCATAGCTATTTCGCAATCATCTGGGTGAGCTCCGATACACAAGAAATCAATTTTCATATTAAAAATCGCGCCCGGCAGGACTCGAACCTGCGACCCTGGGATTAGAAATCCCATGCTCTGATCCTACTGAGCTACGGGCGCTTATATTCTATACTTCTACATCCTAATAACTTCCCCTCCTACTCTAATCCCTCCCCCTCAACAAAATTTAAATCCCTCCCAAAAGTCTCCTTAACAAAAATCAACGCCATAAAAGCTAAACCAAAAAACCAAAGAGTAAATATAACAGCAGAATTAATAAACCCTATAGAAGATTTAAACATTATAAAAAGTGAGGTTATCACAAAAACTGAACCCCTTACAAAATTAGGTAAAGTATTAACAACCGTTGACCTGATATTAGTACCAAAATTTTCCGCACCAATCAATAAAAATAAAATCCAATAACCCGAAACCAATCCCAACAAAAAATTATAAAAATAAAAAGTGTAAACATTAAAATTCAAAAATAAATACATCAAAATAACCACAACAGAGAAAATATAAAATACTGCTACCGCTTTTCGTCTACTTCTAAACTTTTGAGTCAAAATACCAGCTATCACATCCCCCAAGCTTACACCTAAATAAGCTAACATTATACTATTAGCAGCAATTATTTTATCCTTAAAACCTAAAGACTGGGCAACCTCAGGAGAAAAAGTTATCAAAATAGAAAAAACAAACCAAATAGGTAACCCTAACAGAAAAACCAAAAAATACCTCATAAACCTTTCAAAATTACCAAACAAAATGAAAATATTTCCTTTAGATACTTTCTTTTCTTGCAAAATGAAAATATTGCTTTCGACTGTTTTTGATATAAAAAATAAAAGTATCAAACCCAAAATCCCGCCGATTATATACATCGTACGCCAGTGGAAAAGATGAGATATCAAAGAAGCTACAACGGCACCAAGTAAACCAAACCCTGCCATCAAAGCATTAGCAAATCCTCTTTTTTCCTTATCAACTCTCTCAGAAATCAAAGTTACAGCAGCACCTATCTCCCCAGCTAACCCCATCCCCACAAAAAACCTCAAAACACCATACCAAAAAATATCATAAACAAAAGCGTTCAAAATATTACCCACAGAAAACATAAAAATTGAAGCAAATAAAATAAACTTTCTACCTACCTTGTCACCTAATACCCCCCAAAATATCCCCCCCACCATCATACCTATCATCTGTAAGTTAAGTAACAAAGCACCCATAGACATAAAATCATAAAATCCTAAACTTCTTAACAAATCCCCTAACAAACCTAAACTACTAAGAAAATTATTTATCTTAGCAGGATCATTATAACCCAAATCAGTTAAACTCTGAACTCTAAGAATACCAAAAAGAGATAAGTCAAATATATCCACAAAATAACCAAAAGCAGCAACAAAGATGGTAAAATTTACTAATCTCTTATCCATAAATAAAAAAATTAACCAATTTTCATCAAAAATCAATTAATTTTCATCGAAGAAAAAGTCTTCGAAATCATCCTCCTGTATTCTTTTTGATTTTGATTTATATGATTTAGATTCAAATTCTTCATCTATATCGAATTCGTCAAAATCTCTATATGGTTTTTGATAGGTTTTTTCGGGCTTTCTTTCAACTCTTTCAGGTTTTTCATATTTTTCCGATTTTTCATATTTTTCAGGTTTTTCGTATTCCATTTTCTTGGTAGCTTTAGTTTCTTCAAGCCTTTTATCTTGATCAGGACGCTTGTCAAGCATCCTGAAATTATCTACAATTATCTCGTATATTTTTCTTTTAGATCCATCTTGAGATTCATAAGTCCTTGTTTGTATCCTTCCTTCGATCATTACCAATCTACCTTTTGTAAGATATTTGGAAGCTATTTCAGCTTGTTTATCAAAGGATACAATATCAAAATAATCGGTTTCTTCGTTAGTTCTATCAACAGCAATGGAAAATGTGGAAACCGCTTTCCCTTGTTGACTATACTTTAAAGTAGGTTCATTAACAATCCTCCCTATTAAAAAAACTTTGTTATACATAAAACGCTCCTTTGTTGTGGGATTTTATATACCGCCCAACCCACAAAGCGGTAATTTTATACCTCACCTACGGCTAAATAAAAAATTTTCGATTAATTTTTCAAATAATTTTCCTCTTTCTTCAGCGGAGTTAAACAAATCAAAACTAGCTCCCCCTGGAGCCAAAAGTATACCTATCCTTTCATAATTTGGACTTTCAACACAAGCTAAGGATACAGCCTTATCAAAAGCATTCTCCAAACTATCAAAAGCATACATATACTTCAAAGAAAACTTCATAAACGGAGTAATAAAAGTATCCGCATATTTACCAAAACTAATAACACCTAATAAATTATCCTTTATACGATAAGCAAGTTTTTCCAATTCTTGTACAAATTCCTCCTTAGAAGAATACTTATAAACCCCTCCCATTAAAAGAATCACAGCAAAATTTTTAAAATTAGAAAACGAATTTTTTACAGTTTCTATACTCCACCTAGTAGCCTCCAAATTAGTAGCCTTACTGTCATTAAAGAATTCTATATTCCCCCATTTACCACAACTATTTAACCTATAATCCAACGGTACAAAATTATTCAAAACCTCAACAATTTTACTAAGATCCATCTTTTTCTTATTACTTTTATAATATAGATACACTGCAAGCAAAGATGGAAGAAGATTATTTAAATATATTCCTTCCTTTTTAAAAACTGAGTTTTCTATCAAATCTAAACTAATCTCAATGTTATTGCTTTTTTTCTTCAAATTCTCAATAATAATTTTACCATTTTTGTAAAAAATACAACTTCCATATTTCAAATCTCCTTTAACTTTGCTGCTTTGTGGATAAAATAGATTTATTGAGGACTTTAAAGTTTTATAATCTAAGTTTTCAACAATATTTTTCTCAAAAGGATCAAAAATAGCGAAATCTTTTTTAAATTGAAAGTAAAACAACTTTAATTTAGAATTAATGTAATCCTGCATAGTGATATGCCTATCTAAATGATCAGGAGAGATATTGGTAATTACAGCTATATGTGCTCTAAAATTATTAGTCATTTTTAATTGAAAAGAGCTTAATTCCAAAACAATTATAGGATTATCTATATCTTTACAACGATAAACCACCTCTGAAAAAGGTTCACCAATATTTCCACCTATATAAACATTGTTTTCAGTTTCTTTCAAAAATTTATATATTAAAGTGGTTACAGTACTTTTACCATTAGTACCGGTTACACCAATGATAGTTTTGTTTTTATCAAGTATTCTATAAGCAGCTTCTATTTCGGAGATTACAGGAACATTAACAGATTGAGCATACTGTATTATTGGGTGATCAAAAGGAACGCCTGGGCTTACTATCAAAAATTTATAGTTTTTTATCTCATTTATTACATATTGAGGTTGCTTACCTAGATAGACTTCGGTAAAATATCCTGAGTATTGTGAAGGTATAATCAAATTATAATTATCATCAAACCCTTTTACCTTAAATCCGATGGTATTATATAATTTTGCGGCTGCTAAACCGCTTTTGGAAAGCCCAACTATTCCAACACAATCCTTCTTCACCCTAACCATTATATCCTCCTTGTAAACATTAGTATTATAAATTTCAAAATTTTTATAAACCTTGGAATCCTTCTTATATCACTAAGAATTCTGTACATCCATTCCAATTTCATTTTTCTGAGAACAAAAGGAGCTCTTTTGTAAACCCCTGCCCACACATCAATGCTTCCACCAATACCTATCGCCACATTAAAATTTAATCTATCGATATTTTTATATATCCATTTTTCTTGCTTAGGGCTTCCCATACCTACAAGCAAAACCTCAGGACTGCTTAAATTTATTTCCTCTATTACTCTTTCCTCATCCGCAAAATAACCATCATTATAACCTACAATGTTACAATTTTCATATAATTTCCTAAGATTTTCAACAGCTCTTCTAACTATACTCTCTTTTGTTCCTAAAATAAAAACTCTATAACCAGATTTAACAATTTCTTGAGCAATATCTATACCATTAACAGGTTCAACTTTTATTCCCATTTTCTTCGAGTATAAAAGACAGATTCCAACAGATTCCAACACAACCACGCTATTATCAATTATCTTCTTAAACTCCAAATCTTCCATAGAATCGATAAACATTTCAGTATTAAGAGTAACAATCATTTCTTTCCTATTTTGCTTTATAGCTTGATCTATATAATCTTTTACATTTTCAAAATAAAACAAAATTTTTTTAGGATTTAGATGAGAGATATTTAAATTTTCCTGCATCTTGTTCCCCAAGGAGTATCCTCAACAATATATCCCATTTGCCTAATTTTATTTCTAATTTCATCAGCTAAGGAGTAATTTTTATTTTCTTTAGCTTTTTTGCGTTCCTCGATTAAGACAGAGATTTCTGAAGGTATTTCGGGTATATTTAACAAATTCAATCCCAGTACGCTATCGGCTTTATTAATGAGATTTATCAAATATTGACTTTCTTTTTTACCAACACTTTTAGGATACTTATTAAGAAAAACAAAAAATTGATTAGAAAGTTCAAATAAAGAAGCTGCGGCTTTAGGAGTATTTACGTCCTCTTTTAAAGCCTCTTCAAATTCCTTAATAAAAACCTCCCCAATCTTAATAATATCCTCATTTACATCTTCATTACCGTTTTTCAAATTACTAAAATTTCTTATATCAAATAAAGTAGCAGTAAAAGAATATAAGGAATTAAGAGCACTTTCAGCACCTTTTAAATTTTCAAAAGTAAAATTTAGTTTATTTCTATAGTGAGTTTGTAAATATAACAACCTCAAAGCTAAAGGATTTGGAATATCATTAATTGTAATTATGTTATTAAGGGATTTACTCATTTTTTGACCTTCAACGATAAGATGGTTAACATGGAACCAATATTTAGCGAGCGTGCAACCAAAAGCTCCTTCGGATTGAGCAATCTCGTTTTCATGATGCGGAAAAATTAAATCTATACCACCAGCATGAATATCAAAAGGCTGATTTAAATATTTTCTGTTCATTGCACTACATTCTATATGCCAACCTGGCCTACCTTTACCTAGCTCAGTTTCCCAGAATATTTCCCCATCCTCTGGATCATAAGCTTTCCATAAAGCAAAATCCGCCGGAGTTTCCTTATCATATTGATCTGTATCTATCCTAACACCCTTCTTTAAACCTGACAAATCAATTTTGCTTAACTTACCATATTCTTTAAAATCAGAAACTCTGTAATAAACGCTTCCATCTTCAGCTTTATAAGCTAACCCTTTTTCCAATAATTTTTTTATTATGTGTACCATTTCAGAAATATGTTCAGTAGCCCTGGGATAAAAAGTAGCCGGTTTTATATTTAATTTACCTATACTTTCAAAAAAATATTTTTCATACTTTAAAGTATATTCTCTTAAAGGCACTTTATATTGGTTTACAGCTTTTATTATTTTGTCATCAACATCGGTTATATTTATAACTAAGATCACTTCATAAGAAAAATATTCCAAAGTTCTTCTTAGGAAATCAACGCAACAAAAAGTTCTTAGATTACCTATATGAGGGTAATCATATACCGTAGGTCCGCAAGCGTATATCCCAACTTTAGGGAAATTTAAAGGTACAAATTCCTCTATTTTTCCTGATAAAGTATTATATATTTTCATACACTTTGAAGAAGTTCATCTAGTACTAAAATTTCCACTCCTTTACTTATCATAGTTTTAATAGCTTCTTCACTGTCATTAGGTTTTAAATCAACACCTTTAATAGCGTCAATTAAGAGGTATACTTTATATCCTAATTCCACAGCTGATAAGACAGTATTAAGTACACAATAATCAGTAGCAACTCCACAAACATAGACATTTTTTATATTTCTATTTTGTAATTCTTGATGTAAATTTGTATTTTCAAATCCTGAATAAGCTTCAATGTTAGGTTCATAAGCTTTAGAAATAATTATACTTTCCTTTGGGATATATATATCAGGGTGAAACTCTGCTCCTTTGGTATTTTGTACACAATGTTTAGGCCAAATTCCTCCGTTTTCCTTGAAAGATACGTGATTTTCTGGATGCCAATCCCTTGTAAATACTATAACTTTACCTTTCCTTTCAAAAAACTTTATGTACTCATTAATAATAGGTATTATGGTGTCAGAATTAGGTACTTCTAGTGAACCACCTGGTAAAAAATCATTTTGCATGTCAACTACAATCAAAGCTGAGTCGTCTAAATTTATGTTTTTCATTTTCAACACCCCCCGTTTCCTGTCTAAAATATTTTCCCCTCTAGAATATTTACCAATCTAGAATAAAGGTTACAGGTCCATCATTTATTATTCCTACTTCCATATGTTCACCAAAAGCTCCTATCTTTACTTTATTCCATTTTTTTCTAAACTCCTTTTCCAAATTATCAAATAAAAAGCTTGCTTTATCAAAATCCAAAGATTTATCAAAAGAAGGTCTCCTACCTCTTGAAAGATCCCCATACAAAGTAAATTGTGAAACTAATAAAATTTCCCCATCAATATCAATTAAAGAAAGATTCATCTTACCTTTTTCATCCTCAAAAATCCTTAAATTAATAACTTTTTCTACTAATTTTCCATAAGAATCAATAACCGAAGGATAATCTTCCTTACAAAAACCTACCAAAATATTTATCCCTCTTGATATCCTACTTATCTCAGTATTTCCAACCCTTACATAAGAAAGCTTTACTCTTTGAATTACTAATCTCATAAATCATTACTGACTATTCATTACTAATAAAATTTAAGGATTCTTTAAAGTACTCCAAAAATTCTCTATTATAGCTAACCTTTTGAATATCTATTTTAGAAATTAATTTTTTAGCTTCTTCTTTATTGCCGTTTAAAAATAACAAATTAGCTAAAGAAATTTTATATAGCCAAACCGGTTCCACATCAAAAATCAATGTTTTCTTCCTGTAAGGAAAAATAGGTATAACAACACTAAAAAATCTCTTTGTATCAAGCGAATTAATTCTTTGTGAAATTATCTCCAAAGCTTTCTTGTAATCACCATTTAACCAATATAACACTGCTAAATTGTAGTTTACAAGTAAATCTTTTTCGTCAACTTTTAAATATTTTTCAAAATTTTCTTTAGATTCTTCAAATTTTTCCAATAACATCAAAATAAAACCTTTATCGTTGTAATATTCATAATCGTAAGCTAACAAGGGAAGAGAAATAATCTTGTATCCTACTTGCGGATTACTCTTTAAAGAGGAAATTATCAATTTTACAAAATTGGAATAAATTTCCTGAGAAGTATAGTGAATCAAATCAGCCGAGAAAATCTCTAAACCATGCTTACCAAGAAAATCTTTGATGTTAACGTTAAGATTTTTAGCTTCCTTTATCTCAAATAAATAGTATTTATTTTGAAATCCCAATATTAAAACCTTTTTATCAAGTAAACAAAATATTAGTGAAAAAGGATAAATTGTTAGCAAATCGTCCAATTCTATATTTCCAACCAAATCAGAACCCCAATTAGGATATAAATCTAATACACTCAAATAAGAAAAACTTCCTAACTTAGATAAAACATCCAAAAACCTATATATTTCCTTATCTTGATCACTTATGACCAAGTTTTCAAGCTTTTTAGAAGATAAGTCAGACAAAATTTTATATTTATAATAGATCCTTCCAACCAGATCCACATCTAACAAAAACTTATAAGGATTTTCTTCATATTGAGGATTCAAAAGAAAATACAAAAACCTATTTTTTTCTTTTTCACCAGGATACATTCCCATATCATTTCCGATAGAAAAATTATCTTCAATATAACTTAAAATCGCATACATCAAAAATTTATTTAAATTTATCTTCTCACTTTCTTGAGAAAGATCAAAAATTTTTTCTTGCATTTTACCTATAACTTTATACAAAAAGTATATTTCAAAGAAATTATTTGAAAGCAATTTTAAACAATTTATCCAGAAATTAGAAGAAAAACCTTTTCTTAAATTTTTATTTTCGAAAACCAAAAATGATATAAGGACAACTTTTAGCCAGGTAGGTAAATTATCTAAATCAATACTTTCTAAAGAGGGATTTATCTCCTTCCAAAGGGAAATTTCAACGGTAGATATTATTATGGTGTCATCTTTAGGAGTTACGTTTCGAATAGAATTGTAATTAAAACAATTAATAACGGTTTTATTTTCTATCTTATCTTCGGAATAGGTATAGCCTAGGTTTTGGATAATTTCATGAGTTAAAAATTTTGCTAATGTTTGGCTTGAGGTGTATAGTAGGGTGGGTTTATTTTTTTTAGTTATTAGGTGGAGCATTTAGGGAAAGCGGTAGACGGGACTCGAACCCGCGACCTCCTGCTTGGAAGGCAGGAGCTCTACCACTGAGCTACTACCGCCCATATTTATTTATTCTATACCAAACTAAAGCCCTCCTCCTTCAAAATCCTTGCAAAATCCTTTGCAAAATAAGTAATAATAACATCAGCTCCAGCCCTCTTTATAGCATATAAAACCTCTATCATTAATTTCTCCCAATTCTCAGAATTCCTTATCATATAATATTCTCCGCTAACATTATAAGCAGCCAAAGGTACCAAAATTCTTTCCTTTATCTTTGTAATCACATCAAGATAAGCCAAAGCTGGTTTTACCATAACTATGTCTGCACCTTCTTCCGCATCTTTAACACTTTCCAAAATCGCAATTTCAACATTTCTGTAATCCAATTGATAAGAGCTTCTGTCTCCCGCTTTAGGAGCTGAATCCGCAGCTTCTCTAAAAGGTCCATAAAAAGCACTGTTAAACTTCGTAGAATAACTCATTATTCCAACCCAATTAAAACCATTCTCATCTAAAACCTTCCTTATGCTTTTTACTTGATAATCCATCATAGCACTGGGGGCAACAAAATCCGCTCCACTTTCCGCATAAACTAATGAAATTCTATTCAAAATCTCCAAAGTTTTATCATTATCCACATACCCATTGACAATTACTCCGCACTGTCCCGTGTTAGTATAAGAGCAAACGCATACATCCGCAAAAATAACAACCTCATCCCCAAAAATTTCCCTTATCTTCCTTATAGCTTTGGGTACTATACCATCCTTTTCGTAAGCCCATCTAGCATTTTCATCCTTCCTACTTTCCACCCCAAATAACAAAAAATTTCTTATACCTAACCTTAAACACTCTTCCATCTCCCTTATTAAATTATCAATAGAAAATCTATAAATCCCCTTCATTGTTTTTATTTCTTCTTTTACATTCTCTCCTTCAACCGCAAACAAAGGATATATAAAATTTCTTAAATCCAGTTTAACATTGGATGTCAAATCTATTAAGTGTTTATTTTTTCTTAATCTTCTTAGCATAAATTCCACCTTCCCCTAATTTATTTAATCATATTTTGGAGAAAATAATCGTTACTTTAGCTATAATCCAAGCGCCGGGATATAAAACAAAATGAGCTAAAATCGTACCCAAAACCGAAGTAACCATTATAACCCAAATAACATTATACAAATATTCTATCCTTTCCTGTTTATTGTAAACTTTATCAGTAATATTAGCAACAATGGGGTCTAAAAAGATGGTAAATAGAACGGTAGCAACTCCGTTAACTATTCCAGAAAGAATGGTAGCAGTCCTAGCAAACTCTGGGGCTAATACACTAGCGTACATAGCAGACAAAACCCCAGTGGTCCAAAAAGCTCCTATCAAAGTAGAAGACCAAAAAACAACAGAAGGTACCCTCTTTAACTCCTTATAACTTAAATAAAATACAGGCTTACTAATATTCCTTACAAAAAAAAACCAACTCCTAGGATTAAAAAAATATAGAAATGTTTTAACCAAATTTCTATCCTTATCAAATAAAACTATCCATTTTTCAAAAATTTTTTCAAAAGTGGTAAAGAAAAAAAATCCAACCAAATACCCCAATGTCCCAGCAAATATTATCATATGTAACTTTATTTTTAACTCTTCTAAACTGTTGTTTTTGTAAGCCAGGTCAACCATTGAACCTAAAAAAGGAGTTTGAATTAAATTTGACAATCTGCTAATTAATGAGATAACATTTAAAAGGGAAAACGAAGTGGTTATTAATTCAGTTTTTATACCTGCAAATCTCAAAGCTCCAGAAACCATCCCCAAAAAATAAATAAAAAAAGTAATAAAAAAAACTACCACAAACTTCTTATCCCCAAAAACATAAAACCAATTTTCAAACATTTTTAATTAAATTTAGTTAAATTTAGTTAAAATCCTGAAGCAAGGGTAAATAAATACTTATAAAACTAATAACTATCAATCCACCAACCAAAATCATTCCTAATACCACTAGAAAAATTAAAATTCCAAAAATTTTCTTTTTTAAGTCCTTAGATGATTTTTCAAAAATCCTTTCAGATACTTTTATTAATTCCTTATCTAAAACTCCTGTTTCAAACGAACTTTTTAACATTAATTGATAATCCCTAGGAAAAGCCTTAACAATTTTTTCCATAATTTCCTTATCTACCACAGTATAATTATTTGTCACTCTAGAAAAGTAAGAAATAAAAGATGACTTTATATAGTTATTTTGTAAAGTTAAAGTGGAAATATACAAAGCGGTTGCCAGAGGTAATCCAGCATTTATTAAATTCCCCCAAATATTCATCAAACCTGAAAAGGTAATTTCCCTATAAGGTCCGCCTAAAACATAGTACTCAAACAAATCTAAAACAGGATTTCTAAAACTTAAGAAAATTCCTATTAAAACCATAAAAAATATAAATATCAAAACATTAACTGGGCTTAGTAAATTATCAACAAACTCTATAATTTTCCATACTTGACCACTTTTATCCTCTGTAAATTTACTTATCACGTTATTGAAGATAAAATAAAATATGCCAACCCCAAAAATTAATAAAAAATTAAGCATAAATAAGTAGCCTTTATATACTTTTAATTCGTTATCAATCTTTTCCAAATACTCTAGAACTTTTAGATAGCTTTCAAGTACCTGCGTAAACTGCCCACTTTTTTCAGCGGCTTCTAAAACATAACTAAATTCTAAAGGCACTACACCACTTTTTCTTAAAGCTAAATAAAGAGGAACTTTATTCACTAATACATCTTTTTCTATTAATTTTCCAATCCTAACATAAGCGGGAGAATCAATCAAAAATTTAACAATATTTGCAGTAGTAGACCCACTTTCATATGAGTTAATTAAAAAATCAATGAAATTAATTAATTTCCTTCTATTCATAACTATCAATAAATCCTAACTTCCAATAAATATACTATCAATTTTATGATACACAGAACCCAAGGGATTGAGTAAACTCTTAAATAGGGTTATCTCCTTTGCTACAAAACTAACAGGCTCAATTCTGTATTTTTTAAGTATATCCTGAGAAGAAGGTGATATAACCTTTTTTACTCTACCAATGGTAATATGAGGACTAAACCTATCTTCACCAAAAATTTTGGATATTTTTTTATAAATTTCATAAAGCACATCCAAAGGCTCAACTTTTAAAAAAATAACCTTTATTCTTGATTGATTATAAAAAAAACCTAATTCCTCCAAAATACTAATTTTAAACTCTTTAAAATCCCTAAATTCCTCTTTTAATTTTTGAAAATTATTCTTAGCATAATCTTGATCAATATTTTCAAAAAACCTAAAAGTTAGATGGTAATTATGGGTACTTACCCACTTTATATCGTGGTAATCAAAATGTTTTTTTAAGTCAAAAATTTGTACTGTTATAAAGTTTTTTATCTCATAGGGTAAGTCCAAAGCGATAAAAGCTCTCATTTATCCATTAATTTAGCAAAAATTTATTTAGCCCAAAATTAATTTAGTAAAGTTTGTTTTATTTTGGATTCCAATTCAACTACTAAAGAAGGATTATTTTCAAGGTATTCCGTAAGTTTTTCCTTACCTTGTCCTATTTTTTCGTCGCCGTAAGAATACCAGCTTCCACTTTTATTTATTAAGTTAAGCTCCGTTGCTAAATCAGCTATTTCACCGATTTTATCTATACCTTTTCCAAATATTATGTTAAATTGTGCTTCTCTAAAGGGAGGAGATACTTTATTTTTAACAACTTTAGCTTTAACCCTTGCCCCTATGTTTAATTCTCCTTTTTTTATGTTATCTACTTTTCTTAATTCAACTCTTACGCTTGAGTAAAACTTTAAGGCTCTTCCACCGGGAGTAGTTTCCGGATTACCAAACATCACTCCCACTTTTTCTCTTATTTGATTAATAAATATCACT
>JBKBIY010000200.1:0-802 GCA_046294045.1 bacterium
ACAACAAATGATATAGCAAACATGAAGAGAAAAAAGCCATGCAGAAAACATCAAAATCCTACAAGACTGGTCAATACACCAAAGCCCTCGTAGAGCCTCATTAACCCTATGGATATCAAAATACCCCATAGACCAATGGCTCTATAAAGGACCTCATCGTAGAGGAGCCCCTCTCACTTATAGCGATATGGCTATTCAGATAGTCTTGACCCTCAGAGAAGTATACCATCTTACCAACAGAGGAGCAGAAGGTCTTGTCCGCTCCATATTGGAAATAATGAAGCTCTCCCTACCAGTCCCAGACCATACTACCCTATCTCGGCGAGGAAGAAAGTTAAAGGTTAACATTCCAAAGAAAGCAAAAGGGCCTCATACAATGTGCATGATTCAAAGGTTATTCCATTGATGCTACAAGAAGTTGATAGACCTTTGGCAAGTGCTTGTATGGATGGGAGCTATGATTGTAGGGATGTATATAGAGCCATTCAGGAGCATAGTCCAAAGGCTCAGATTTGTATTCCTCCCAGAGAGGGTGCTCGGATTTGGCAGCATGGCAATGCTAAGGGGTTGCCTCATCCTCGTGATGAGAATTTGCGTTATATTCGTAGGTATGGTTCTCGTGCTTGGAGGGAGTATTCTGGGTATCATCGTCGATCTTTGGCTGAGGCATGTGTTTTTAGGTTAAAGAGGATATTTGGTTCTTGTTTGAGTGGTAGGTTGCTACGAACTCAGCGGGTGCAGGCTCTTACACGGTGTAGGGCATTGAATATAATGACCTACCTTGGCATGCTGGATAGTTATG
>JBKBIY010000201.1:0-794 GCA_046294045.1 bacterium
ATAAGCTAAAGTAGGTACAGTTGTTTCAAAACCTATTCCAATAAGAATATAATCCTTATTAGGATTATTTTCAGCAATTTTAATAGATTCAAGAGGACTGTATACTACCCAAACTTCTTTTCCTTTTGCTTTCAAATAACTGAGACTTCCTTTGCTACCAGGAACCCTAACAATATCTCCAAAAGTAATAACCCCAAGATCATATTTCTCAGTGATTGAGATAATATAATCTATATCTTCTTCTGAAGTGACGCAAACTGGGCAACCTGGACCAGATTTTAAAGATAAATTTTTAGGTAATAAAGATCTTATTCCATATCGTGAAATCTCATGAGTATGAGTGCCACAAAACTCCATTATGGTATAGTGATCATTTGCAACTATTTTTGATATCTCCTTAACAAAAAAATCTATCTCTTTTTTACCAATATTGGTCAATTGATTAATAATTTCTAAATTTGTCATTTTTACCCCTCATTTATTATTCTTCATCTATTACAATTTTTTTTGATTTTGTAAATTTAAAATAATATTTGTTAGATTTTGAACTTCTTCAAGATTTAGGATAGATATAGAAAATCCAGCATGAACTATAACATAATCTCCTTCTTTGGCTTCTGGTGTAAATATTGTACATATTTCTAATTTGCTACCTCCCATATCAACTACGGCCATATCTTCCGATTTTTTTTGTATTATTTTCATAGGAACACCTAAACACATAACAAACACCTCTTAAGTTTTATCTTTCAAGGCAGCCTGTAGCTGACCCACTGAAATACCACTATCATTAG
>JBKBIY010000202.1:0-626 GCA_046294045.1 bacterium
TCTAAAGAATTTTGTGGTAAAAAATATCCATCACACCAGTTGCAAGTTTTATCCGAATGATCATTTTCTACATTTTTTAAAGCAGGAACAAAATGTTCTTTAAAAAAATCTTTTTGAGTTGATTGAATATAATTAGGATATCTTTCATTTTTTCCCCATATTGAAAATTCTTCTCCTAATTTTTCTTTATGGTAATTAAAAATTAAATCATAACTTTCTTTAATCAACTCTCTATTCACCACAATATTACTTTCATTAAAAATGTTATCATTTATTTTACCCCCAAACTCCAGTATCCTCAAAAATCCAATAACTCCTGCATTATAAAGCCAATTTGAAGGATATAAAGTTATTCTTTTTTGTTCACACATATACCTTATTTAAACATTTTTTATATTTCAACATCTTCTGCAACAATCATTTAGTATCTCCGACTATTATTTTATCTTTTCATTCATATCTTTTCAAACAAGTTTCTCAATAACTAAAAAAAGATTTGCGAAATCCTTTAAGAAAGTCTCATATTCTTTTAACTTTTCTAAAATTTTTTCTTGGTAATTGTTAATTTCCTCTCTGGACTTCTTTTTATCATCAAATTTTCTTTTCATAATTCTCTTTAACTCAAG
>JBKBIY010000203.1:0-619 GCA_046294045.1 bacterium
AATTTAAACTCAGCTCAGCAACCTGTAATGAAACTACTTGCTCTGGTCTCAATCTGCCAAAGAGGAATTTAAACTTGTACTTGTGCTTATCAAGCTTAATTCTTTTTGCAAGTCTCAATCTGCCAAAGAGGAATTTAAACGGGTCCTGGATTTGGGTTTGGGTTTGGTATTGATATGTCTCAATCTGCCAAAGAGGAATTTAAACATTTTACAGTCTGTCGTAAATCTTGCGGCAACTGTAGTCTCAATCTGCCAAAGAGGAATTTAAACAGTTATAACCCAACCACTTTCACACTCAATATAACCGTCTCAATCTGCCAAAGAGGAATTTAAACTATAGAGTAAAAATATGGTCAACATGAGTATCAATAGTCTCAATCTGCCAAAGAGGAATTTAAACTGTGACAAAGACAATTTAGTTGCAAGAGCTGATTTAGTCTCAATCTGCCAAAGAGGAATTTAAACGTGGATTTTGACTATGCTGATTGAAGGAAAATATGTGTCTCAATCTGCCAAAGAGGAATTTAAACAATAAGGAGGGGTAATTATGAGTGAATTAAAGGATTGTCTCAATCTGCCAAAGAGGAATTTAAACTAAAAAACAAAATAAAAAAACTCC
>JBKBIY010000204.1:0-589 GCA_046294045.1 bacterium
TTTATGACAAGAAATGGTGTTGAGGCAGTTGCAAGAATAATACCATCAAAAATTCCATCACCACAGGAAATAGGTTTAAGTGAGGAGGTTGTTTCATTAATTATAGATCAGCCAAAAGGGCTTGTGCTGGTGACAGGTCCAACTGGCTCAGGTAAATCTACAACGCTTGCCTCGCTTATAAACACAATAAATGACAGATACAAGCTAAACATAATAACCATAGAGGATCCTATAGAGTTTGTGTATGAAAGCAATAAATCAATTATAAGACAAAGAGAATTAGGACAACACACAAAATCTTTTACAAATGCACTTAAATCAGCATTAAGAGAAGATCCGGATGTAATACTTGTAGGTGAGATGAGGGATCTTGAGACAATTCAGCTTACCCTTACAGCAGCAGAGACTGGACACCTTACCTTTGCAACACTTCACACCCAAGATGCTGCAACAACAGTAGATAGAATCATTGACATCTTTCCCCCCCATCAGCAACAACAAATAAGAATCCAGTTAGCATCATCTTTAAGATGTGTTATATCACAGATACTTCTTCCAAGAAAGGATGGTAAAGGGCTTATCGCAGCAA
>JBKBIY010000205.1:0-568 GCA_046294045.1 bacterium
TCTCTATATCTAAAATTTTTATAAAATATGTATTTTACGGGAGAAAAAATTTAATAACATAATAGTTATATCATAACGAAAAATAAAAAATAAAAATAAAAAAATATATGTTTTAAATTTTTTAGATTTTTAGATAAAACTTTAAAAAAATGTATTTTTCAAGCACTTAACTATATCTAAAATCTTATCTAAAATTTCTAAAATTTTAATTTTAGATAAATTTTAGATAAAACATAAAAAAATTTCTATTTTTCAAGTACTTAGCTTTATCTAAAATTTATCTAAAAATTTTAATTTTAGATAAATTTTAGATAAAACATAAAAAATTTCTATTTTTCAAGTACTTAGCTATATCTAAAATTTATCTAAAAATTTTAATTTTAGATAAAACAATAAAAAATTTTTATTTTTCAAGTACTTAACTATATCTAAAATTTATTTTAGATGATAAAAAACTACTTGACAAGTTAAAAATTTTATATTATAATTATTATGTAATTAAATTTTTAAGGAGGTAAAAGCAATGTTAAAAGGAAAATTGGCAGAATTGTTCTCTGAGGAAGCATTA
>JBKBIY010000206.1:0-555 GCA_046294045.1 bacterium
AAAAATTCTCAAAAAATAGAAAAGCTTTTACAAAGTTGGAGGTTTGACGCAAAAATTGAAAAATGTCTTCTCAAAATCCTCTCTAAATCAACAAACTTTGTGCGGGTTCAATATACCAATGAGGAATTTAAACAAAATAGAGAAGTCGATCTGATCTATAAACTGCGGGGTTCAATATACCAATGAGGAATTTAAACTTTTTTGAAGTTGTTGTTTTAATGAATCAAAAAACTGCGGTTCAATATACCAATGAGGAATTTAAACTAAATTCAAAAATATCTATATTCAAAATTTTTACATTGGTTCAATATACCAATGAGGAATTTAAACTTTCACTATACATACTACAGATATAGTTATTGCAAGGTTCAATATACCAATGAGGAATTTAAACAATCTTTACGACAAATATGAAAGAAAGCTTCAGAATAGGGTTCAATATACCAATGAGGAATTTAAACGCGTTTATTGTTTTATTTCTGGGTAGTTGTATATCAGGTTCAATATTCCAATGAGGAATTTAAACACCTACCCCCCTCCAGGGGAACTTCCTCC
>JBKBIY010000207.1:0-529 GCA_046294045.1 bacterium
TACCAGCAGGAGGGAAAAGCTTGATACCAAAGAATTCTCTTGCAATATTAGTTTTTTGTTCCCCGGGCATACTTAAAAACGGCATCCAAAGTGTTTCATTTAGTTTGTTTTTAATATCTTCAAAGGTTTTATAATCAATAAGTTTTTCTAGTACTTTTAAAGTTTCGTTAAAACACGATACATATTCTTTTTCTCTCTCCAGAATTCTGAGATAACCTTTCTCTACGGATTTAAAATAAAAGAATAAGGAATCTGTCTTATTTAACAATCTTTTTTCTGCTTTTCTTGTTTGCATCCCTCGTTGCAAAATTATCTCATTCCTAAAATTCTCACTTCCAAAAATCTCATCCATCAAAGGTCTTACAATCCAATTGCCATTATAATCACACCTTACAAAAATACTCCCTCTTTCATTCAACAAATCCCTTGCTAATCTCAATCTATTCTCAAGTATACTTGCCCATGTAGAATCTTTGTATTTCACATTGTAAAGATAATCTGCATCTTGCTCCTTGTTAAATGGTGGATC
>JBKBIY010000020.1:0-13834 GCA_046294045.1 bacterium
CACCAAATATGGCGAGGCCGTTGTTACCGAAGGAGTTGTCAAGAGTACCGTTTAAATCGTATCTTAGCAAAAAAATGCCATCGAATACCTCTCCAACCAAACTACTTCCCGCAATATAGATTTTATTATTGTGAATAGCTATTGCGCGGGCTAAATAATCTATAATGTTATTATCACCAAAGATAGCGACGCCGTTGTTACCGAAGGAGTAGTCAAGGGTACCAGGGTTGTTACCGCCACCGCCTCCACCACCGCCACCGCCTCCACCAAATATAACAGGACCACTAGATTTGAATTTTAAAAGACTACACCCTTGATGAAAAGAGATAATAGAAAGAGAAAGAAGAATAAAAATAAATGTTTTTATGAGATAAAATGGTAGAAAAGGTTTTTTGAACATAAGAGTCACCTCCTTGTTAGATTAGTTTGTAGAATAATTCTGGAATGAAGGTAAAACTCCTGCTAAAAAGTTTATTTGAGGGAGTCGTAGATTCTGTAGCGATAATTTTTGTATAGTACAGTAGCTCCTTGAAGGAAATCGAGATTAATAACATCTGGATCAAAGAAAAAGTCAACCTCATTAGTACCTCCTATATTAACATTTCCTTTTGTCATAACCATACCAGTAAACCAAAGATTATTATTTTTACCTGTAATACCTCTTAAATCATTACCTACTAATACTAATCCAGTTATTTTAACATCGGTATTTTCAATTTTTTTATCTTTTTTACCTCTTTTTTCTTTCTCTTTTTCCGCTTGCTTTTGGGATTCTGCTATCATTTGATTGATTAATTTATATTTTTCTTCTAATTTATCTTTTTTTATCAAAGAAGTTCCATTACTGTAATCAGGAGTGTTTAGTGTTATTGGAAGTTTATTATTAACTATATTATTATTAACTATCTCCTTAATAATTTCTGGTTTATTATTAAGGAATGCGTAAGTTGAAACCAGTAGTGCTTGTTTTAAATATTCGCCTGTAAGTTGATTTTGATCGGTTTCTGGTGATGGTGTATTACCTGCTTGGAATGTTATACCCAAATAAGCACCCATAATATCCATAAACCTTCTCGCTAATCTTGCTGAATTATTACCAGAAAATTCTATACTACCACTATAAACTTCACTATCTTCTTTGTAAACCTTTAAGTTAACAGTGTTACTATTTGCAGATGATAATGAATCAAAACTATTATATATCCACAATTCAAAAATGAAATAATAATCAACATCCTCATATTCAAGTTTTATAGCTGCGTTTATATAATTATTGGTGTAATCACTGTTTCCTAATTTCCACTTTTTTTCAGAATCACTAAGTACAAGTACAATATTTTCATCATCTTTTCCTGTATAGATTGTATAGTTACCAATTTGTTCACCATTTTCTTTAATCTTTTGAAAATTATTACTATTACTATTTAAAATAATCTCTAATAGGTTAGGGGGTTCTGAGGGGTTGGTTGGGTCGGTTGTGTTCGTATCGCTAGCAAAATTTTTGCTTAACGGATTAATGTAGAGGTTATTGTCTGCTAATATAGCTACTTTTTGGGTGCCTTGATAGATTTGAGAGAAACGAGTAACAATGTCTCCTTGTTTTATTTCACCTGTTATGTTTTGATTATTTTTACCTTCTCTAAGTAAGTTGCCGTAATAATCTGCTGAGTAAGGAGCCCAGTATTCTGTTATTGGACTTGAATTATCTTTATTATAAACGGGAGCTCTGTGGATAGTGGTTTGGCTATCATTATCTTTAGTAGCAATAATAGCTCCACCTTTTAGGGGGTCACTACTAACTATGCCATCTATAACAATAGCTCCTTTATCATACCAAAGTATACTACCTTCAAGTAAATTAACTCCTACATCTATTACACCAAAATTATCTTTTCTTCTTCTTCTATCTCTCGAGGATTGTTCTTTCCAAGAAGTTATATGGATGAAGCTACCAGGAGTTTGTAATTTAACATTGTTTTTTATAACAAGATTGTAATCTTGCATGTATATTTGATTTTGTACTATATAAGATTCATAAACTTTAGCATCTGGAGCTCTATTATTTAGATAATCTTTACTTACTTGATTATCTATTAAGAGCGATGCTGATATTATAGCGTTAATACTTGAATAGGAATAATTTGGCGGGAAATATACAATGGTAGTTGGATTTACGAAGATGTAATATCCTGGATCAAGGGTTAAATATTGATCATCTTTGAATTTAGATTTAACATCGTTTAATAAGGAATTTCTGAGTTTATCAAAATTGGAATCAATTGTTTTATTACTAAATTCAGCGCCAACAAATTCTTTTATTTGTTGATAATATGGGCTATTGATGATTCCATTTTGTCCATCGATGAGATTAAATTGTCTATTATTATACTTAAACAAATGATTATCGTTAGATTTAGCGATAATTTTACCTCTAATACCACCATATTCTGTGGTATTTCCCGAATCTGTTTGTTTAACTGTGTAAAATTTGGTGTATTTATTATTATCTTCTTTAAGTGTTATATTTGAGAAGATGTTAGCGTAAAATATGTTAGATTGTTGATGAGATTCGTAGGTACCGACTTCAAGTTTATCAGCTGTGATAGTGACACTGCCATCTGATATAAAAGAGGAGTATTGTCCTAATCCACTATTAACGAATTGCCAATCTACATAATTTACGACATATCTATTGGTATTAGGTACCTTAGAATATCCCATAGCCATAATATCTAGACCAAATGATTCAATTCTTCTATTTCCATTTACATTAACTTCATTGTCAAGAGTGGATCTGTTGTAAGAAGAATATAGAAGATATTCATTAGGTGATTCTTTTCGAGGTTTAAATATTATTTTGTCTGTATCAAATCTAATGGCAATAGTATTTGCAGTATTGTTATTATCGTTGTAATATACATTAGTAGCAGAGGAAGAATTGTCAGAATCATTAATGTAGTTACCAAAGAATATGATGCTACCTTGTTCTACTATACTTCGATTGTTTTCTCCAAACAAAATAATTATGCCTTCTTTCCCTTGTAATTCATTTATATCAATGCTATTTGTTATATTGGGATTATTAGAAACAATGTGATAATAATCAGAATTACCAGAATTACCAAAATTATCTTCAGGGTTAAGGTTAATAATAATTAAGTTATAGGTAGATGATAGTATGGTTCTGTATTGGTCAGAAGAGAAAATTTTCATAAATTTAGATTCTGCGGGGGGAAAGATTAAGGAATTGTTTCTTAACATGAAGCTTTCGGGAGTGTGACTAATAAGGAAAATAAGGGTTTGAATAGAATTTTCAGCGTTATTCATAGCAATTTGTCTAGCCCAAAAATCCCTGTTTGCATTAAAATTATTCTTTGTAAGAATAAATAAAGAAATTGACATCATTATTAAAACTACAACAAAAAATAAGGTTGTTAATAGTAAGACACCTTTTTTATCTTTCATTTTATCACCTCCTGTTATTATTATTATTATTATTATTGCTAAAAAATCCTAAAATCTTTTAGGTTAAAAATAATGATATAAATCAGTAAATTTACTAAAAATATTTTTAGGATTTTTGGGATGAAATTGTTAATATAAATAACAGGAAGGGGTGTAGGTGAAGGTTACATAAGTGTGGGGGGTAAAAACACCACCTTCGCCGATTTGACCCTTCCATCCTCTTAAAAACTCTTTTTTAACCCTCTTGCAATAATTCTCTTCCTTAATCTTTTCTAAATCTTCCCTTTCAATTTAAAAATTCTCTTTCAAACCTCTTGTTAGTCTTTACTATTTTGAAAAAATAAGGAAGGTGGTAAACGTGGATAAGGAAAAAGGTAGTATCTACCGATTATTAGAAGAAAAAATTTTTGATATTTCCAAAACTAAAAAGAAAAATAAAATCAATTCCTATACACAAAATGAAAGTAAACAAATTACTTGGGATGATGTTTTAGGGATATTGGCTTGTTACCCTTTTGTAATGCTAGTGTTTTTAATGGAAGTAGCTATATGTCATTCATTTGGTTTAGGTGGTGTGTTAGCTTTTATGATACCTTTTTTATACAATTTTTTAGTAGCTGTGTTTCTTACTTATCTTATTTCTACTTCTAGTAATTCTGGTAATAATACTTCTAGTAATAATACTTCTAGCAATAAAGAGAGTAATTATATTGGAGATGTATATTTTTTAGTTGGCTTTATCCCAGGGACAGTGATTATGGGTGTTTTTATTGCTGTAGCTATAGTCTTTCTGTTAATTTGGGGACTAATTATTTACCCTCCTAATTACTTATCCCAAATTGTAGAGAAAAGAAAAATTATAGAAAAAAGAAATAAAATGAATATAAAAACGCAGGAGGAAAACTTATGTATCAATCAAAAAGAAACTTTATAAAACTTTTAGAAAGAAAAATTTTTAATTCTAATTACAAATCAAAAGGAAAGAAAAGCCGAGAAAATCAAGTAAATTTTAAGTTTAATAATCAAACAAATGTTGTAAATAATAGCAAGTTTTTTATTAATTCTAAAAGTTCAGCGGGTTCATTATCTTTTGGTAGGTATAATTCTTTTGATGGTGCTGTATTTTTAGTTTCATTCTTTACAGTCGAGATAGTCTTTTTTATTAGCTTTTTTACTTTGGGGTTAATTATTTTCTCTTTATGATTTAGAATTAATGGAAGGAGGTGATTTTGTGTGTCTTAAAACAGAGCTAAAAAATAAAGAACCTAAAGATAATGCTATAAAATTTTTGGAAAGAGAACTTTTTGGGGTTTCTCAAGATAAATCAAAGAAAAAGAAAAAAAATAATAATCAAGCAAATAAATTTTCTATTGATTTTGATGATATATTAGGTCTATCATTTTTTAATAAGTATAGCTCTTTTGATCTTGCTGTATTTTCAATTTTTGTTTTTATAGTGGAAGTTTCAGTTTGTAGTAGTTTTTTCTCTTTTGAGTTTAATTATCTTGTTTTCCTTATTCCTTTATTTTATAACTTTTTAGTTGCTATTTTGCTTAAATTTGCGGTATATAAAGAAATAAAGAGTTTTAGCGAATTTATTAGGTTGATTGTAACTGTTGTCCCTGTTGGATTGATATTACCTTTTACCCTTGTTTTTTTCCTTGTATTAATTATATTTGTGATTATATTTGTAATTATATTTGCTCTTATTATAGCTATTAATATAGCTTTACGTGTAATTATTGGAATTTAAAGGAGGTGAAGGGGAAATGATTTTTAGCGAATTCAGATTAAACAACAAATATGCCTTCTCCTTTAACAAGATTTTTAAAAATTTAATATCTTTAGTGGTAATTCTAGTTGTCTTTAATTTGTTTTTTTTGATTGTTGATAAAATTGGGGGTTTAGGAACAGGTTTATTAAATTTCGTTAATTTTCTTAACTACATTTTTTTAGTAATTATTTTTTCATTTAGTATTAACGCTGTCATATTTTTTATTAAGGCTCAGGAAGAAGAAAAGAAAATTAAAAATTCTGATATTGACAATTTTGAAAAATACCTTAAGAATTTCCTTGTCTTTTTATTTGTTATCATAGCTTTATGGGTTTTAAAAGGATTTGAAAGTAGTTTAGGGTATATCGATATCAAAAATTTTATTATTAGCAGTTTAGTTGTTTCTTCAATTATTTTCTATTTTTATGATAGGTTTTCTATAAGCCCTTCAAAAAAAGAAATTTCACTATCTAATAATAAAGAAAATCTTGATTCTAGAGAAAATAATTTTAAAGAAAATAGTTTTAAAGTGGAAAGTTTTGAGGAGGATACAGAAAAATTTACTTTTATTAAAGATTTATCTTTGAAGAATTTAAAAAATTATCCTTATTTGACTAATATGTTCATAAAATTAGCTTCTACGAAAAGCGATAAAGAAGCATTAAAAACTATTGACTCTTTTATAACAATGTTAAACAAAACTCTGTTAAATAAAGAATTTGATTTAACTTCTTTTAATAACAAAATAGACATGCTTACAATTTTGTTTTACAGATTTATTCATGTCGGAAAAAAATTTTTACCCATGTTAATCTTAGCTTACTTTGTATATCTTTATCAAGAAACTAATAATAGTGAAGCTAAGGAATACTTAAGATCTAGATTAAAATCTCTGGTAAACCATAAAAACATAAATACTCCTAAGAGGATTGTCGAAATTTTATTATCCTGGCAATACATACATAAATTAAGTGGTAAACCAGTACCTTCTATAAAAAGGTTACCCAAATTCTTTAAAAAATTATTAAGAAATACTCTTGAAAATTATAGTCCATTAACTTTGAAGAAATTCAAAATGTTAAATTGTAGTATAAAACTTGCAGATTTAATAAAAATTCTTCATCCTAAACCTAAAAATAATATTTCGGCTGTACTCTATGGCGGTATAATACAAAATTCAAAAATATCAAAATTAAAAGAAGATGAATATTTACCCAATATACTTAAAAAAGACTCACTTTTACAAGAAAAAATAAAAATTCTTCCTATTAATGCTTTACTAAGAAATCTAAAAAATATAAACTTTGAAAATGATTCCATTTGTAATGCTATAGAAAAGAGACTAAAAGATGTTGTTTCTAATATCCATAAGATTGAAAGATTTGTAAATATTTTTGATTTCTATATGCCTTTTTTGGTTGTTTCTAAAGAAGACGTTTCCCAGATTCTTAAATATATTAAAAATCAAAAAATATCATCCATAATCAAAGAAAATTTTAATATTGAAAAATTTTCCGAATATTTGGTTAAGAAATTAGCAATTGATATTATTACAGAATCTCTTGATTTTGGAAGCCTTAGTTTAGATAAAATTGAAAAAATAAGTATTGCAATAGATTATTTATTGTTAGCTGAAAAATTTATACGCCTGTCAATGACTTCACCAGATTTAAAACTTTATTCATTTATGAATCATGAACATTATTTAAAAGTTAAAAACAAAGATAAAATAAAAACAATTCTTGATGAAGCTTTGCACCTGTATTTCGAAAACAATAAAGTAAACAAATCAATAAATATTATAATTAAACTCACAAAAAAAGATTTGGATTTTTCTGCACTAGCTAAAGCCGTAAGTTTCCTAACCTCAAAATACAAAAACTACCAAATAATTATCATAAACGATAAAATAGAAGTTTACACTGAGCAATATAACGAACTGATCGGCAACCTTAAACCTATAAATAAATACCTGAAAACACTTGGCTTCTTTGTAGAACTATCCAGATTTCTTCCAAATGATCCTAAACCTACTGACATCGAAATTTCAACATTCTACGAACATCTGTGTAATTATATCTCGAATTCAAAAGAAAATTTTGTAGTATTGGACGGCTTTAAGAGACTTTACCGATATTACATATCTGAAATTTTAAAATATTCAAAAAAAATCAACAAAGAAGTAATAATATACGATTATCAAGGTATGTGGAAGGGTTATTATGAAATGGGAAACTTTACAATTTTATCTGCCAACATTGATAAATTTGTTTTTGATATAATTGATTCTCTTATTTAGATTCGATTACCTCCTTTGTTTTGTAAAGGTGAAAATTAAAATGTGTCTAAAAATATTAGCAAAACCTTTGGGGAAAGGGGGATCGTTTTATGGAAATAAAACTTTGTTCAAGTGGTAATTGTTACTACAAGGAACTGGATTTACAGGGTCTTCAAGTTAAAAAATGTGGATGTTTAGGATTTTGTGGGTTTGCCCCCGTTGCCATCATCAAAACCGAATCCTCCTCTAAAATTTTACCCCTCAATAACAACTTAATAAAAATCCTAAAAGAAAATCCTTCTTATATTGAACAATTAGATTCTTTAACTTTTGAAAAAGATAGTAAAATTCTAATGAAAAACAATGATGAAGTTGATCCTGAAGATATAGAAACTTACATTAAAGTTGGGGGGTTCAAAGCTTTTGAAAAAGCCTTATCTATGGAGCCTGAAGACATAATAAAAGAAATTGAATTAAGTGGTTTAAGAGGTAGGGGAGGAGCAGCTTTTCCCTCCTATAAAAAAATTGAAATGGTAATGAAAGAACAGGATACCCCTAAATACATCGTAGCAAATCTGGAGGAAGGAGAAATAGCTTCCTTTAATAACACCATTCTTGCAGAATCTAACCCATTTTCAATAATAGAAGGAATGCTTATATGTGCCAAAATTACTGGAGCTTCCAAAGGATACATATTCGTTAATCATAAAGCTAAATTAGCCATAAAAAGGCTTAAAAACGCTATTGAACAAACCAAAAAAAAAGGATTCCTTAACAAAATAAATTTTGATATAGAAGTTAGAAGATCTCCAAGTAGTTACATAGCAGGCGAAGAAACGGCAATGCTTGAAGTACTCGAAGGTAAAAAAGCCTATCCCCGAAATAAACCACCCTTCCCAGTATCCAAAGGATTATTTAAAAAACCTACACTTATTCATAATGTTGAAACTCTAGCCGCTATAACCTATATCATACTTCATGGACACAAATATTACACCTCATTCGGAAAAGAAGGATCTTTTGGCACAAAAATGATTTCCCTAACAGGAAATGTTAATAATCCTTGCGTAAACGAAGTACCTTTTAATATCACTCTTAAAGATATAATTAACAAAATTGGTATGGGATATAAAGAGGAAAATAAAGGGTTCTTAGTTGGTGGACCTTCAGGAGGAATAATCTCTCAAGAATTCGAAGAATACCCCTATACTTATGATGACATTCAAAAAACCGGAGCTATGATAGGAAGCGGAGCAATATTCGCCGTTAGCAAAAATATAAATATCCCCGAATTCGTAACCTTTTTAATGAAATTTTTCGCCGAGGAAAGCTGCGGACAATGTATCCCCTGTAGAGTGGGTACCGTTAAGCTAACTAATATACTTGAAAATTTCACAAAAGGAAAGGAATTACCAAACAATTTAGACGAAATTAACGATTTTATCATGAATGTAAGCTTATGTGGATTAGGACAAGCTGCACCAATACCACTTATTACCGCTATCAAATACTTCCCCCAGGAATTTAAAATTACTCACCCAGTCTCATAAACACTATGAAAAATTTTCCAGAAATACTTAAACTAAAAGATGTCCTACAAAAATTACCTCTAATAGGACCAAAAACTTCAGAAAAAATAACCTTTTTCCTACTAAAAGCTGATCAAAATTTAATTCAAGAAATTATTTCTTCTATCCAAGACTTAAGAGAAAATATAGCCTTTTGCCAAAATTGCTTCGGCATAACTACCTCTAAACTTAATCCCTGTCATATCTGTATGGATAATAACAGAGAACCTATCATATGTGTAGTTGAAGATTTTAAAGACCAATTATTTATAGAAAATTTACAAGCTTATAACGGAAAATATCATATTCTAGAAGGACTTATAAATCCCATAGAAGGCAAAACTCCAGATAAACTAAAAATAAAAGAACTATTAACAAGATTAGAAAAAGAAAATATAAAAGAAGTAATTTTTGCAATACCCTCATCTCTTGAAGGCGACATAACAGTTGAATATATCTCAAACAAAATAAAAGAAAAATTAACCAAACAACCTGTTTTAAGTAGACTAGCAGTGGGTATACCTGCAGGCGGCGAACTTGAACAAGCTGACAAAATAACCCTCCTTAATGCTATAAACAATAGAAAAAAAATATAAAAAAATATTTAATGATTATAGACGTTGGAAAAGTTGTAAAAATAATAAACCTAGAAAACCCAGAAAAAATATATCTTAGAAAAGTAAATTCCTCCTCAATACTTTTTGAAGATCATACCAAAAATATCATAAAAAGTCAAGAAGTAATTGGAAAACCTTATGGAATAAGGATAGGAAAATATTTCTTATCAAAGCCTTCTGTTGATGATTTTGTACTTTACTACTGGCGAAGAAAAACCCAAATAGTTTATCCCAAAGATTTCTCCTACATAATTTCAAAAATGAATGCCACTTATAAAAGTAATGTCCTTGAAATAGGTACCGGAAGCGGTGTTATGACCCTTATATTAGCAAAAAATGTTTATCCTTTGGGAAAAGTAATTTCAGTAGAAAAAAACCCAGATTTTCTAAAAAATGCTAAAAAAAATATCCAAGATTTTGACAATACTTTCGAAACAAGTTATCTTAGCGTTATAAAATTTTTCATATCTAATGACTTAAATTTCCTAAAAGTAAGAGCCTTTGACAATGTTTTTGTAGACTTACCTTATCCTGAACAGGTTATGGAATGTGTTAATAAAATACTGTTACCCTCCGGAAATTTAGTTTGCGTTTTACCTACTACTAATCAAGTAAGCAATTTTCTAAGAATAATTAAAGAAGAGTATACAGATATCCAAGTTGAAGAAATAATTCTAAGAAAGTATAAAACTAATCCAGATAGATTAAGGCCACAGGATTCAATGACAGCTCATACCGTTTACATTATCTCCGCCAAAAAATTGTAATTCTTTTAGTTTGTAATAAACTTTTCGGTAAGGAGTTCTTAATAAAAAGAATTTTTGGGCAGTTTACACAATGTGTAAATGTTTTTGTTTTGTTGTTTATATTATTTTTACTAGCAGAGTTCATTTCGCTAACAAAGTAAGCAGTTTTTTAGGGATGATAAAAGAAAATTCAGCCAGATTAAGACCACAGGATTTAATGACAGCACATACTGTTTACATTATCTCTGCTAAAAAATTGTAATTCTTTTAGCTTGAAGTAAACTTTTTGGTAAGGAATTCTTAATAAAAAGAATTTTTGGGTGGTTTACACAATGTGTAAATGCTTTTGGTTCGTTGTTTGTATTATTTTTGCTAACAAAATTCCTTTTGCTAACAAAATAAGAAGTTTTTTAATAATGAAAAGCGGATTAAGACCACAGGATTCAATGACAGCACATACTGTTTACATTATCTCTGCTAAAAAATTGTAATTCTTTTAGCTTGTAGTAATCTTTTTGGTAAGGAATTCCTACTAAAAAGAATTCTCCATCATTTTCCACAATTTGTAAGGATTTTTTTGTTTGTTGTTTATATTCTTTATAAGTTGGCAATAGATTTTTGTTAAGTACGTACATTTTTTGGTTTTCAGAGCCTTTCCAGATTAAATTTGTTTCTTTTCCCCAAATGAAAGGTCCATCAATAATTACATCTACTAATTTTTTCATTTCTTTCCATAAATTCGGGTTTTTGTTGATAAAATTTTTTAGAGTGTAACCTGTATATAGTAGTATATCGTTTTTGGTAGGTCTAATTTTTTGTAGGAGTAATATTAGGTTTTGGGCTTGATCTAGGGGTTCCCCTCCGGATATGGTGATTTTGTCAGTTTTAAAGGAATTTATTCTTTCTGCTAGGGTTTCAATTTTTATTTCATGTTTTTTTGAGGTATACCATGTATGTTTTGAGATACAGTTTTTGCATTGTATTGAGCATCCTTGTAGCCATAGTCCTACTCTTTCTCCTGGTCCCAGATTGTAAATGGGATAGTATAAAAGGTTTACGAAAAGTTTCATACTTTTGATAAGTTAACTTTTTCTAAGATTTTGTTAGTTATTTCAAAAGAGGTTGAGTCTTGGATATAGAGTTGGGCACATTTTTTGGCAAGATTTCTTATTTCCGAAAGTTTTTTAGCTCTTTCAATCGGACCTATAGCATTTCTTGAATCAAGAAGATTAAAAATGTGTGACAATTTAAGTACGTAATCATAGGCAGGATAGTATATGTTTTCTTCAAGTAATTTTTGAGCTTCATCATAGTAAATTTCATAAAGCTTTCTTAAGTTTTCCACATTAGCTTTATCAAGATTATAATAGGAAAAATGAATTTCTGAAGTATAGTAAATATCTTTGTAAAGGACATTTTCTTTCCATTGTATATCCCATACTTTATTTTTATTTTGTACAAACATAGCTATTCTTTCTAAGCCGTAGGTAATTTCTACGGGTACTTTGGTTAGTTCAATTCCTCCCATTTGTTGGAAATAAGTAAATTGAGTTATTTCCATTCCATCTAGCCATACTTCCCATCCTATTCCATTTGCTCCTAAGGAAGGTGATTCCCAGTTATCCTCTATAAATCTTAAGTCATGTTTGTGTACATCTATTGAAAGGTATTTAAGGCTTTCTATGTATATATTTTGTATATCATCTGGTGTTGGTTTAATAATAACTTGGTATTGGAAGTAATGTTGTAGTCTGTTAGGATTTTGGGCATATCTTCCATCGGTGGGTCTAATAGAGGGTTCAAAATAAGCTACTTTCCAATCTTCGTTATCCAAACTTTTAAAAAAAGTAAGAGGGTTCATTGTACCTGCTCCTACTTCTGTATGGTAGGGGGTTCCTATTACGCAGCCCTGTTCAAGCCAGTACTCATTTAATTTCATTATTATGGTTTGGAAATCCATAAAAATACTCTCCTTAAGATTTTTTTAAAATTTCCCTTACTAAAATTAAATCTTCTATGAGTTTAGATATATTTTTGTATCTTTTTTCAGGATTTTTTTCGATAGCTTTTATTATAATTTTTTCCAATTGTGTAGGGATGTTGGGATTAATAAGTGAGGGTAGGACGGGAGCTTCTTTTAGGTGTTTTATTACTATTTCACTAGGGCTACCTTCAAATGGTAATTTCCCTGTAAATATTTCGTACATTGTTATTCCTAGGGAATAGATGTCTATTCTTGGGTCGGTGTATACTCCTTCAAATAGTTCTGGAGCCATGTAGGCTGGGGTACCTAATATTTGTCCATCTTGAGTTAATGGTCTCCAGTATACTATTCTTGAGATTCCTAAATCTGTTAGTTTTATATTTTTCAATTCTTTATCTACAAGTATGTTTTCTGGTTTTATATCTCGGTGAATGATTCCTTTTGAATGTAGGTAGTTAAGGGCATTTGATACAGCTATTATTATGTCTAATTTTTGAAGAAATGTTAAGTCCAAATATATTTCGTCCAATGTTTTACCATCGACATATTCTAAAATAAGGTAAGGTTTATTGTTGTCTTCTCCAAAATCGACAATTGATACTAAGTTTATATGTTTAATTTGTTTAAGTATTTCAATTTCTCTTTTGAATCTTTCTAGAAGTTCTGGGTCTTGATGTTGGAATACTTTAGCGGCGTATTGTTTACCTCCTTTTGTTACAAGATAAACTTTGCTTGTTGCTCCTTGACCAAGTAGTTTTTCTATTTTATAATCGCCTAACCGAGTAGTCGATTTGTTCAAAGTTGAGGAAGTTTGGCTTTCAGAAATTTCCTTTGGTTCTCTTTTATTGTTTTCATTTTTTTTATTTTTTTTGGTAAAATAGATAGTAAAAAGAAGTATTATAATTATTATACTGCTTATTATAAAAATATCAGAAAGAAACCCCGCTATAAATTCTAGCGTATATTGTCGAGGGTTAGGATATTCTACTAGAGGGTTCATTTATTACATATTTTTGAATATCTTTTCTTTTATCTTGTTAAAAATAGTGTAAAGATGTTTTCTTGATATATTTAGTTTTTGTGCAATGTTTATTTTTGTTAAATCTTCATATAAAATGAAATTTATTACTTTTTTTTCTAATTCTGAAAGATTTTTAAATATTTGCTCCAGGAATATTTTGTCTTCTATAGGTAATTCTAAATCTTTAATCTGTTTTGATTTTATTAGGTTAAGATCTATTTCTTTTTTGGTAGGTAGGGATAGGATTTCGTTAATTGCTTCTTCTGTAAGGTTAAACTTTTCTGAAAGTTGTTTTACAGTTGCATCGGGATGTAGATACAGATATTTTTGAATTTGATAAAAGATCTTTCTTATGGTTTTAGGAATTTTTACTATGTCTTG
>JBKBIY010000021.1:0-13615 GCA_046294045.1 bacterium
ACTCAATACATATTTGTAAAGTTTTTTCATAGTTTTCTATGTTATCTATTTGTGAATTTATTTGATGTGCTATAAAATTAATTTCATTACTTAAAAGATTATATATTTCCTTTCTATATACTGAAAGACACATAAATAAAAATAAAATATAACTTTTGATTTTGGATTGGTTTTCAAAAAATTCAAATGAATTTGTCACTTTATCCATATTTTCTCTTACAATTTCTATGTTTTCTAATAAAACGTAATTGTCGTGTATATAGTAAAATAATGAAATCAAGAACAAAAAAATGTATAGGCTAAAAACCGTTTCTGTTTTAATTAAAAAGGATAACAATTTTTGAAAAATGTCAAATCTTCTTGAAAATAGTGAAGCAATCATAAAATCAAAAATAAATAGTAAAATAACTTCATTTACTTCTATTATTATGTCCAGATCATTTTCGGGCTCAGTGTTGAATAATAGTTTATAAGCTTTTTCTCCGTTTTCATAAGATTTCTCATAATTTTGCAAATAAAAATTTATAATTAATGACAAATAAAGCATTTCAAATTCACTAAAATTATTAATGTTTTCTTCAAAGTAACCAATTGCATTAAATATATCTCTGTTCCCCAAAAAATTTATACAATTAACAAATTCCTTAGAAAAGTTTAATGAAAACATTTTTAAAACTAATGGATTTATAGAAGTATCTGTTATATCAAAATTAGCTTCCAAATATTTACCATCAAAAATGTCATATATTTTGCTTATAAAAATAAAAGAAGCGAAGGGATTCGCTACAAATACAGGTATATAGTTTTTTATATCAAAAGGTATTAGAAGGGTGGCTTTGGGTGGAAGTTTGTTATTCCTGCAATTTTTACATTTACATTTATCACTATGTTTTACAGAAGTGTTAATTAATAAGGCTTTTTTCCCGTTTATTTCAAATATACTCATATTTTAATTAATTATTTTTTAGCTTTGTTATTGTTAAATTATATAAATATCGCTTTTATCCTCTATTTGGATTATGTCTTTAAGTTTGTCGTAAACAAAAGCTTTATCTATTGTAATCTTTTGATTCTGATATTTTTGAATATCAAAGGAGATATCTTCTAGGACTTTTTCTATTACGGTATGTAATCTTCTTGCTCCTATATTTTCAGTAGTGGTATTAAGATTTTCTGCTATTTCTGAAATAGCCATTATTGCTTCATCACTAAAATTAACCAAAATATTTTCAACTTTTAATAATTCAATATACTGCTCTATTAAACTATTTTTCGAATGCTTCAATATTTTATAAAAATCATCTTTGTTAAGGTTGTTAAGTTTAACTCTTATAGGAAATCTACCTTGTAATTCGGGAATTAAATCTGTTGGTTTTGATATATGAAAAGCGCCCGCAGCTATGAATAAAATATGATCCGTTTTTACAGCACCGTATTTGGTTAAGACTACCGTTCCTTCAATTATGGGTAATAAATCTCTTTGTACACCTTCTCTTGAAACATCTGGTCCTCTTGAGTCTCCCTTAGAAGCTATTTTGTCTATCTCATCAATAAATATTATTCCCAAATTTTCAGCTCTATAAATAGCTTCTTTCTTTACTTCCTCATAATCTATTAATTTTTTTGCTTCTTCTATTTTTAATAATTCTATTGCTTCTTTTATTTTTACTTTTTTCTTTTTTGTTTTTTTAGGATAAAAAGAAGAAAACAATTCGTTCATATCTATACCATATTGATCAAAAGTTATATTTGTTCCGGGAATGAAGTAGGTTTCTATTACAGGTTTTGCTTCTATATCTATTTCTATTTGTTCTTCATCTAATTCCCCTTTTTTTATCTTTTCAAATAACTCTTCTCTTTGACTATCTATTTCTCTTTTAATTTCCTCTGGTACATTGACGCTTTGTTGAATATTGAATATTGAAAAAATAGGATTATTTTGAGAAGATGAAGAAGGATAAGGTTTTAAGATTTCAGTTATTCTTTTTATTGCTTCATCATAAGATTTTTTATCTACAAGTTTTATTTTTTCACCTTGTACGTTTCTAAAAGAGACTTCTACCAAATCTCTTACCATGCTTTCTACGTCTCTACCTACGTAGCCTACTTCGGTGTATTTAGTTGCCTCTACTTTTATAAAAGGAGCTCCTAGGATTTTAGCTACTCTTCTAGCTATTTCGGTTTTTCCTACTCCGGTTGGACCTATCATTAAGATATTCTTAGGAATAATTTCTTCTCTATATTCTTCTTTTAATTTCATTCTTCTATATCTGTTTCTTATTGCTATTGCTATTGCTTTTTTAGCTTCGTTTTGACCTACTATGTATTTATCAAGTAGTTCAACTATTCTTGATGGAGTCAAATCTGCCATTAAGTGTTCAATTTCTAACATTTTGTTCATACTCCTTTATTTCAAGTTTATCTATTAATTTCTCTTTAAAATGATTTTGAATAAGAAAGCTAACATATCTATAGCTTTCTTTTATTCCTAAAAAATGGGGATTAATTTTCGATGTTATACATATAAGTGGTACATCTTCTCTTGTATGATCAGTTGAATCGTCTGTAGGGTCATTACCGTGATCTGCGGTGATGATTAAAAGGTCATTTTCCTTTAGTTTATTTATTAGATCAGGGATTATTTGATCAAATTCTTTTAAAGCTTTTACCCATCCTAAATAATCTTGCCTGTGCCCGTAAACAGTATCAAAATCGACAAGATTGGAAAATACCAATCCTTCAAATTCTTCCGCAGCTAGTTCCACAGTTTTGTAAAATATATTTCTATTTCCAGAAATTTTATAATTTTTGGTTATTGATCTATGTGCGAATACGTCTGCTACTTTTCCTACAGTTATAACTTGCAAACTACTTTCATAAAGTATATCAAGGATTGTTTTTGAAGGAGGGGGTACTGCAAAGTCTTTTCTTAGTTCATTTAATCTATAAAAATTATCCTTTTCACCCGCGAATGGTCTTGCTATAACTCTTGCTATTCTGTACCCCTTTTCCTGGATTAAATCATAAGCAATTTGACATATACGGTATAGCTCTTCAAGTTTTATCACATCTACATGTGCTGCTACTTGAAAAACGCTATCTGCTGAGGTGTAAACAATGATTTTACCCGTTTTTAAATGTTCTTCTCCTAACTCTTTTATAATTTCTGTTCCTGAAGCTGCTTTGTTTCCTATTATTTTTTTGTTTATCCTTTGCTCAAATTCTTTAATTAATTCTTGGGGAAAACTGGAGAATGTGTCAAATCCTTTTTCTAGTATTATTCCTGCTATTTCCCAATGCCCTGTTATGGTATCCTTACCTTTTGATTTTTCTTTCATTATTCCATAGGAAGATATCGTATTGGAATTGGTATTAAATCCTAGGTTTTCGAGATCTTGGTCTTTTAGGTGGGGATTTTTTATTTGTAAAATCTTATGTAACCCAAGTTTTGATAAATTTGGAAAATCGGTTTTAAAATTTTGGGAAAAAGCTTTTTTTATAGAATTTAGTGTGGTATTAACTGTTGGGGGATCATTAAAAAGAGTGCAATCTTGGCTTGCTCCTATACCTACTCCATCTAATACTATCAAAAATACCCTCACAAAATAATTATTTTATAATTTCCTTTACTACCCTTTATAAAGTTTTATAAGCCTTTAAGGTAGGGAAAACTTTTTTGGTCTAGAAAAATTAACTTGAAGAAAATTTCTTTAAAAACTTATTTTTAAGGAGGTAAAAAATGAAAATTACAAAATTTTTCACGCTAGCCTTCTTGTTAATCTCGGCTTTAGTTTTATTTGTCTTTGCTAATTATAAATCAAATGTTTTTACTAATTCAGGAAAAAGTGTAATATTAGTTATAGCTGATGGAATGGGGCTTGGTATAATATCTGCTTACGATTATTATAAAAGTGAGTATTTAAAAGAAGGTTATTCAAATTTTAAAGATTTTGACGGAGCTTTTTTAGTTAGGACAAGAAGTCAAGATTATGTTGTAACTGACAGTGCTGCTGCTGCAACAGCTTTCGCTACAGGTAAAAGAGTACCCAATTATCAAGTAGGCGTCATGGAAAACAATAAAAGACTACCTACCATTATGGACATTGCAAAAAGTAAAGGGAAATCTACGGGAATAATTGTTGAATGTTCACTTACACATGCCACACCAGCAGCTTTTTATTCTTACTCCAAATCTCGTAAAGATGATCAAAACATTGCCTCTCAATTTGTTTATTCTAACATAGATTTAGCAATGGGTGGAGGAGCTAAATATTTTAAACCTTACTACGAAATACTTAAAAAACAAAACTATACAATACTTGAAAATGAGGATCAGTTATATCAAGTAATAAAAGAAAAAAGATATATAAATAAACTATTAGCTTTTACTGCAGAAAAACATCCTCCAAAATATAGCGAAAGAAAAACTAAACTGAACGACAAAACTCAATATGCCCTTTCAATACTTTCCCAAAATACAAATGGGTTTTTCTTAATGATAGAGGCTAGCCAAATAGATTGGTTCGCTCATGAAAATAAACTAAAAGAAGAAATTGAGGAAACCGAAGATCTTGATAAATTAATACCTGTTTTACTAAACTACCAAAAATCAAATCCTAATACTTTAGTAATACTACTTTCTGATCATGAATGTGGTGGATTAACCCTTATTGATTCCCAAAAATCTTCTTTTAGTCTCGATTTTAAAGTTAATTATTCATCCAATTATCATACTGCAGAACATACCGTTGGATTTTATAAAGGTTTTATTAAACCTAAAGCCATTATTGATAATACTGAAGTTTTCGAAATTCTTTATGATTATCTGAAAAATTAGCATCCAAAAAATTAACAATGAGTTATCTTGAAGTTGAGCCTAAGTTTCTTAGGGATCCAAAAAATTTAAAACTAAAAGAAATAGCTGTATTTTCAAAAGATTTATCCTTAAAAAATTTAAATCATTCACTAGAAAACTATAAAAGGGTATTAGGTTATGAGCCGGTAGGGGTAAATATTTTTTTAGGGATAGGATGGGATGGTAGTACTGCTGGCAGACCTGGAGCTAGATTCTCCCCCCAAAAAATTATAGAAAAATTCCTTTCTCTTAATCTTAATCATTCTTATAAAAAATCAATATTCATTGCTCCTTATGCGAAAGTGATAATTGGAGATAAAAAGAAAACTTTTAAAAATATCTCAAAAACAGTAGAAAAAATTCTGGAAATAAAAAATATAAAAAATTTGAAATTTTTCATAGGAGGGGATCATAGCATAACTTTTCCTATTGTTGATCAATACTTAAATTTCTATCAGGAACTTAATTTGGTTGTTTTTGATACACATTTTGATTTAAGGATACTAGATGAAGGGTTATCAGGGGGCACATATTTACAAGAACTAAAAAATAAGCATGCAAATAGATTAAATGTTTTAATATTAGGAATAAAGGATTTAGCAAATCCTGAGTATTTGTACACTGAAGCTAAAAAATATGAAATAAAGTATTTGACCAATTTGGAAATTATGCAAAGTTTTGAAAAGGTAGAAAAGTTTTTGGACGGTAATTTATATAAAAATAAGCCAGTTTATATAAGTTTTGATATTGATAGTATGGATATTGCTTATGTGGATTCTGTAAATTCCCCTTATTCGTTTGGTTTTAGGATAGAGGAGGTATATAGGATAGTAAGTTATTTAAAGGATAAATACGAGGTTGTAGGGATGGATTTGGTGGAATTTAATCCTTTGGTTGGCAATTTTGAAAAATCTGTTTCCTATGTTTCCCAATTTTTGTATTATTTTTCAAGGTATTAGGTTTATATTAAAGGATTAGGTTTGGATATAAAAAAGGTAAAATAGGTTATATGTAGAAATAGAGAATAAGGGATGATGCGGTAGTAGCTCAGTGGTAGAGCACTACCTTGCCAAGGTAGGGGTCGCGGGTTCAAGTCCCGTCTACCGCTCTTATTTTAACTCAAAATTTCCCATCTTTGACAAAATCCTCAAAAAATTAAGTTATTTAATAAACATGTCTAAAGGTAAATTTTTTGAGAATCTTGCAGTTGAGTTTCTTAAGAGCAAGGGTTACAAAATAATAAGTACCAATTTTCGTTCCCCCTTCGGAGAAATAGATATTATAGCTATGAAAAATAACTGCCTTATAGCCTTTGAAATAAAAGGTGGTAAAAATCCATTTGAAAGAATAAATCCCCATAAAATTCAAAAAATAACTCAAACTTTAGAATACTTCATCCAAAACCAAAAACCAAAATTTAAAACTTTACAAATTGACGCTATATTTATATATCGCAAATCAAATGAAGAGTTAGCTTTTGAACATGTTGAAAATATCACCGCTTAAGAAATTCTTAAAGAATTATTAAGATTAGATAAAAAGTAACTTATTATTATGAATCATTTTTTACTGTTTTCATTTACGCTTATACTTTTATCCTATTTTCCAAGCGCTTTTTATTTTGCTTTATTTATGATTTTTATATTTACTTTAAAATACAAGTATAGAAAAATAGAGGAATTTGTTTTAAACCTTGGTGTTTGTTTTTTACTGTTTTTAACGGTTTTGATTGTTAAAAAATACATTTTTTACGAAAGCAATAGATTTCTAACGTATGTAGATAATTTGAGCAATTTTGTTGAAGGAGTTATGGAATTTAATGTGCAAAAGATTAGATCTGGTTATGTAATTTTGGAAAATAAGGAATATTTTAAAGCAATAGTTTACAGATCTAAACTAGAATCGTCTTTATACAAGAATGAAGATTCTAATAAAATATTTGAAGGTAGCAAAATTGTAGCTTTTGTAAAGATGTATAAAATTCCATATTGGGAGAATGAAAAAGAAAACAAAGAAGAGAACGAAGAAGAAAAGCAAAAAAATAGTTTTTTCTTTTCAAACAGAATAGTTTATAAAATTTATCAAATTGATGTTATTGAGGTTGATAACGGTAAAAATTATTTAAAGGTTTTTATTTTTAACAAACTTGATAAATTAGGGGAAGGAGCAAGAATAATAAAAGGAATTGTTTTCGGAGTTGAAGATTATGGTTTTTATGAAAAAAAAGAATTAATAGAAGCTGGAATATATCATTTTTTTGTTGCTTCGGGATCTAACATATTCCTTGCAATGAATTTTTTCTTACATTTTTTTTATTTTTTATTTTTTAGGGATAGATTAATTTCTTTGGTTTTGGCTTCGGTTTTAACTTTGGGGTATTGTTGGGTTGTGGGTTTTGATCCTCCCCTTTTAAGGGCTTTCCTGTTTTCATTGTTCACAAATATTTTTCTCGTTTATAAAGTTAAAGATAGGTTATTTTTTAGCTTATTATCAATTTGCTTTGTTTGGTTATTCTTTTTGATAATTGACTTTTTTTCGACCTACAGTTTAAGTTTCAAGTTAAGTTTTGTTTCGTTTTTAGGAGTAATTTTTTTAGGAGCTATATTTAGTGATTTTTTTAAAGGAAAGAAATTTTGGGATAATGTTATATTTGATAATTTACTAGTTAATTTTGCGGTTATGCTTTTTTCTTTCCCTATTTTTTTGAATTATTTTGGAGTGTTGTATTTAAACGGTTTGATCGGTGGAGTATTGTTAGCATTATGTATACCACTTATATTTAATTTGACTTTTATTTATCTAATTTTACCTGTGAATTATTTAGGTTTTGTGAATTTAATTTTTAAAAGTGTTTTTAATTTTTTTGTTCTTGTTGTTGAATTTTTAAAAAACATAAAAGCTGTTGTTTGGAATATGGAAATAGGTAAAATTGAAGTTATCTTTTACTATTTTTTGCTAGCTTTTGGAGGGAAATTAATTGAGATTTGGAAAAATAAAAAGTAGAAATTAAAAATAGAGATCCAAATGTTTGGTATATTGAAGGCTGCGAATTTTTTGAAGCTCTATGGAAAAGCTAAAATTGGTTTATTAATAAATCAAGCTAGTTTTATTCAACCAGGTTTTGTTTTCTCTTTAGAATACTTGCAAAGTTTAGGTTTCAACATTTATAAAATTCTTTCTCCTCAGCATGGATTATTTCCTATAGAACAAGCTAATATGATACCTTCACAAAGTTATTATGATCAATTTTTGAAAAAAGAAGTTATAAGTTTGTATGAAGGGAATTATCAATTTAGTAAAGATAAGTTAGCAAATATTGATGCCGTTTTCGTTGATATACAAGATATAGGAGCTAGATATTACACTTATGTATGGACAGTGAAACTAATTTGTGATAGTGGGATAGAGGTGGTAATTTTTGATAGACCAAATCCACTAGGTGGTAAAAAAGAAGGAATAAAATTAAATGAAAAATTTTTTTCGTTTGTTGGAATGATGAAGATTTTTAATCGTCATGGTTTAACAATAGGTGATTTATTTAGGGATTATAAAAATGTCAAAATTGTTGAGGGCGATTTTAAGAGGTTAGAAAATTGGAATTTTAAAGATTGGCAGGAATTGGGGTTAAAATGGATTCCAACCTCGCCTAACATACCTACTTTTGATACTGTATATTTTTATCCAGGATTTGCTTTATTTGAAGCAACAAATATAAGTGAGGGAAGGGGTACTACTTACCCTTTTGAAGTTTTCGGAGCCCCCTTTATAAACGAACAGAATCTAAAAAAAAGAGTAGACTACTACGTAAAAAAATATCATATAAATGGGGTTGAATTCGTTTATCATAGATATAAACCTACTTTTGATAAATATAAAGGCCAAGTTTGTAATGGATTAAAAATGATCTTAACTGATAAGAAAAAATTTCACTCCGTAAAAACCTTTCTGGTGGTCCTTAAAAGTATAGTGGATTTATATCCTGAGGAATTTAGGTTTTTAGATCCTCCTTATGAGTATGAATATCAAAGAATGCCAATTGATATACTTTGGGGTGATGAGTCTTTAAGGGAAAATATATACTACAAAAGCGGTTTTGAAAATATTTTATTAAAGGTTTTATGATGGTATATGGATAAAGAGGAATTAGAATTGTGGACGGAATACAAAGAAAATTACAATTTAGAAGCAAGGGATGCTTTAATTGAAAAATATTTGGATTACTGTTATTCAATAGGGCTTAAAATATATAGGAAGTATAGCGATTTTATAAAAATAGATAGTGAAGAAATTTTTGGTATAACCTCTTTTGCTTTGATAAAAATAATAGAAAACTTCGATCATAAAAAAAATATTCCATTTATTAAGTTTCTTAATAAAGTGATTACCTGGTATATAAAAGACGAACTATCAAAGTATATGAATGTTTCTATAAGGGATCAGATGAGGGTCCTAAAAAAAATTTCTAAAGGGGGTAACAAGGAAATTTTGAAATTTGCCGTAGCCTTATCTTTTAGAAATATGACTTTTATGGCTCAGATGTATGGTAGTGAGAATTTTTCTAAAAGTGATGATTTAGGAGTTCATGAAAAAACGGAAACTGAAGAATTTCTAGGTTTAATATCTCAAGCAATAGATAATGTTCTTAATGATAACGAGAGAGAAGTTTTAAGAAAAATGTATTACGAAAACAAAAAACTTGCACAAATTTCAGATGAAATGAAATTAACCAAACAAAGAATAAATCAACTACATAGATCAGGACTTGAAAAGATAAAAAATTTTTTAAATAAAAAAGTTTTTAAATAAATTTTTTAAATAAATTTTTTAACAAATCTCAATAAATTTTTTAAGTTAGAGTTTTTAACAAAGATCTTGTAAAAGGAAAACAAGCAGTACATAAAGAATAACAATATCGTTGGATGGAAAAATTAGGAAGCTCAAAAGAAGATATACTTATTGATAATTTCATAAACAGGTATACCCTCAAGGGTGTATTTAACAAAAGTGAATTCGAAGAATTATTAGCTAAATCTATTATCTCGGAAAATAGAGAATTAAGAAGAGTTTCTTGTAAAATAGTAAGAAGGCTTAGGTTACAAAATTTTTTGTCGTATATAAGGGTTTTGCTTAATGATGAGGATTTTGTTATTAAATCTTTAGCTTTGTTAGCTGTTGCACAATTTAGAGATCATAAAAGTGTTGAAAAAATTGTTGAGTTATATAACGATGAAAATAAACTTGTAAAAGCTTCTGTAGTTCTTGCTTTGGGCAGTATAGATGAACCTAAAACTTACAATTTGATATTTGAGTCTTTGAATGATAAAAATGAAGAAGTAAGGGAAAACGCAATAGTAGCTTTGTCTTGGATAAACTATCAACAAGCTTATAAAAAATTAATTCAATTATATGAAACGGAAAACAATAAAAACCTAAAAAACAGAATAATAAAAGCTTTTTCAATATTACCTAGAGAGCTGGTTCTTGAAAAACTAAAAGAAATAGTACTTAAAGAGAATGATAATATTTTGATACTAAGTGCTATAAATTCACTTTATAAAAAAGGAATATCAGCATATAACATACTTGCAGATACTATTATCCTTAAAGCTATTAATGATGTCTTAAAAAATGAAAAGGAAGATTTGTTAAGAAAAAACTTATATACCATATCTTCCCATACTTTATGGGAGATAAAAAACATTAATGAAGAAAATCAAGCAAAAATCTATAAATTCATAGAAGAGGATTTATTTTTAAAATATTATATGAAATCTGAGGAATTAAAAAGATTAGCCATAAGTTCTCTGAAAAATCTTTCTTCTAAATATCACCAATGGATAATAAAAATTTTCGAATATGAATTATCCGGTTCTTTAAAAATTGATATTATAAATTTTCTTTCGAATCCTAGAGTTGATAAGAATTTTAAAATTTTGTTGCTGGAGTTTATTAAAGATGAGGACAAATTTATAAAGGAGCAAGCCTTATTTGCTCTACTTGATGGAAATTATCCTAAATCTATCCTTAGTTTTATTAACCAAAAAATTTACTCTATGGAATATAGTTATCTTAAGCTAATAATTTTGGCAATTTTGTATAATGAATTTAACTCTGGAAATAATCAAAAATTTTGAAGAAAGGTTTTTTAATGTAATTTTATAAATAATAATATAGAAGGATCTGGGTTTTTTGTATGCTGGAATTTAAAAACGTTTCGTATATCTATCCTAAAGGATATAGAGCGCTTACCAATATAAATTTATTTATTGAAAAGGGAGAATTTGTATTTTTAGTAGGTCCTGTAGGAGCAGGCAAAACAACCATACTTAAACTTATTTACAGAGAAATAGTACCAACCATTGGAAAAATTTTTTTTGAAAATCAAGATATTTCACTTTTAAGTCATTCTCAAATTCCATATTATCGTAGAAGATTAGGTATAGTTTTCCAAGATTTTAAACTACTTAACTACAAAACAGTCTGGCATAATGTATCTTATCCTTTGGAGGTAACTTTACATCCTGTTAAAGACATAATAAAAAGAGTTTTTTATGTACTTAAATTGGTAGGATTGGCTGATAAAAGAGATTTTTATCCTGATGAGTTATCAGGTGGTGAACAGCAACAAGTTGCTATAGCTCGTGCTATAGTTAATAACCCTACAATTTTTATCGCAGACGAACCTACAGGTAATCTCGACACCATATCTACTAATAAAATAATGGAGATTATAAATGAAATAAATAAAATGGGTACAACCGTTATAATGTCAACCCACAACCTCGATATAGTAAATAAATTTAATAAAAGAGTAATATATATTCAAAATGGAATGATTGTAAATGATACTAAAAATGAAAAAATAAGTATTCTGCTTGAGAAAGAGTATGGTACAAATATTGTGTGATTTAAAGTATCTAAAAGATTTGTTCATTAAAATTTCAAAAGAATGCCCAAGTGCTATTAATGTAAAAAACATAGATAAAGACTTTGATAATATTTTTGACCAAATAGGTAATATTAGTTTAGATGATTATTTCATTTTGATAATTGATAATTTTTCTTTTAGGACTATAGAAAAGTTAACCCGGAAAGGGTTTAAAAATTTTTATGTTATTATTATCCTAAACCCTTCAATAAATCTTAAACAAATGAAAAAATATTTTGATAAACTTCATTTTTATGTAAAGAACAAAAAAATAGAATTATTTTATGAAATTGTTAGTTTAGAGTATTTCAATTTTGAGGAAAATATTAAGCACTTTTTAAGTTTCGTCCTTGATAAAATATCTATAGAAATGCAAAATGTTGAAATTGAACGTTTACCAATTTTTTTTATTGAAAAACTTAAAAATGTATTTAAAATTCAGAATGTATTCTTTTTTCTTTTCAATCCTTTTAATGAAGTTATAAAATCTTTTGGAAATGGTAATAAGAAGAATATAGTAGAAATTTTTAAAAAGAAAATAGTAGTTTCTAGATCAAATGAAGAATTTAGTCCTATTGAAATAATTGAAAAAAATGAATATAGTGAAATATTTCTGTTTTCTAATCATAATTACCAATTTATCAAAACTTTTTCTCTACTTTATTTTGAAATTAAAAATAAACTTAATTTGTCAGTTGTTTCATTTTTCTTGCAAAAAATACAAAAATTAATAGATTTTGTTTCTAATAAATTGCTTATTTATTACAAACTTGAGAAAAATATTGAGGAAATAAAAATTATATATGATGTTAGTGTAAGTCTAGGGATTGCTGTTAGTGTTGATGAATTAATAAGTTTGGTAGTAAAGAAAGCTAAAAATGTTTTCAAAGCTGATGTAGCTACATTAATGCTATTAGAAGGTAATGAACTTTATATAAAGTATTCCATTGGATTACCAGAAATTTATAAAAATTCAAGACAAAAAATAGGGGAAGGTATAGCTGGTAAGGTAGCTTTAACAGGAAAACCTCTCATAGTTAATGATATTGATATGATTAAAGATAAAATTGAAAGTGAAAAGAATTATAAAAGTTCAATTGTTGTACCTTTGAAACTAAAAAATGATGAAATTATAGGTACTCTAAGTGTTTCTAAAATTAGTTTTTATCCTTTTTCAGAAGAAGATTTGAAAATTTTATATAACTTAGCTAGTGTAGCTACTATTAGTATAGAAAAAGCTAGACTTTATCAAAATCTTAACCTTTACTCTGAACAATTGGAAGAAAGTTATATTAATACCATAAAATCTCTTGCTAAAGCTTTTGAAGCTAGGGATAAATACAATAAAGGACATATGGAAAGAGTTCTAAAATATGGCTTAGCTATAGCTTCTGAAATAGATCCACAGCTACTTAACGATGAAGTCTTAAAATTATCCTTACTATTTCATGATATAGGTAAAATAGAAGTACCCGATTTTATTTTGAATAAACCAGCAAAATTGACTCCCGAGGAATACGAAGTTATCAAACGTCATCCTGAAGCTGGGGAAGAAATACTTAAAAGTGTTAAGTTCCTTTCTGAGGTTGCTAAAATTGTAAAACAGCATCAGGAAAGATGGGATGGAAAAGGTTATCCTCTTGGGCTAAAGGGTGAGGAAATACATTTCTATGCTAGAATAGTAGCTTTGGCTGATGCTTTTGATGCTATGACAAGCGATAGAGTATATAGAAAGGCTATGAGCCTTGAAGAAGCGGTTGAAGAAATTAAAAGAAATCGAGGTACTCAATTTGATCCTTTAGTTGTAGATGCCTTCCTTAGAGCAGTAGATA
>JBKBIY010000022.1:0-3762 GCA_046294045.1 bacterium
TAGAGAATTAGAAGCAAAAGGTTTAATAATGTACGGGCAAATGACAGCAGGTAGCTGGATATATATAGGTACCCAAGGTATAATACAAGGAACTTATGAAACTTTTAACTCTCTTGCTCAAGTTCACTTTAACGGTAGTTTAAGTGGAAAACTTGTGGTTAGTGCAGGTTTAGGAGGAATGGGTGGAGCTCAACCTTTAGCAATTACACTTAATGATGGGGTTGCCCTGATCGCTGAAGTTGATAAAAATAGAATCCAAAAAAGATTAGAAACAGGTTATCTTGATGTAGCTTCTTATGAAATCGAAGAAGCAATAAAAATGGCTCTAGATTACAAAAAAAGAAAACAACCAATATCCATAGGTTTACATATTAACGCTGCTACTTTATTGGAATATCTTTACAAAAATGAAATATACCCTGATGTGATAACCGATCAAACTTCTGCTCATGATGAGCTTAATGGTTATGTACCTGAAGGCGTAACTTTTGAAGAAGCTTTATCCTTGAGAAAAAATAATCCCGAAGAATATATAAAAAGAAGTTTACAAACAATCTATAAACATTGTTATTATATGGTAGAATTTAGGAAAAAAGGTGTAATAGTTTTTGATTATGGAAATAACATAAGGGGTCAAGCTTATAAAGCAGGATATGAAGAAGCTTTCTCTTTTGAAGGGTTTGTTAAACTTTATATAAGACCTTTATTTTGTCAAGGTAAAGGTCCTTTTAGATGGGTAGCTTTATCCGGTAATCCCAAAGACATATTTGAAACCGATAATGCAATTCTTAAGCTTTTTCCAGAGGATGAATCCGTTAGAAAGTGGATTATAAAAGCTCAAAATAAAATAAAGTTTCAGGGATTACCCGCAAGAATTTGTTGGTTAGGTTATGGACAAAGAGATAAAGCAGGTATGTATTTTAATCATCTTGTAGAAAAAGGATTTGTTGAAGCTCCGATAGTTATAGGTAGGGATCATTTGGATGCCGGAAGTGTAGCCTCTCCTTATAGGGAAACCGAAGGTATGTTAGATGGTTCTGATGCTATTGCAGACTGGCCAATTTTAAATGCTTTACTAAATAACGCTTCTGGTGCTCACTGGGTATCCGTTCATCACGGTGGGGGAGTTGGTATAGGAAACTCCATTCATGCTGGAATGGTTGTAGTTGCCGATGGTAAAAAACAAACATATGATAGATTGGAAAGGGTGCTAACCAATGATCCTGGAATAGGAGTTGTAAGACACGCCGATGCAGGTTATGAAATAGCTAAAAATGTAGCTAGGGAAAGGGGAATAAAATGGATAGAATAGATTCCGAAAAATTAGAATTATTTCTTGAACATTCTGAAAATTCTCCTTATAGAAAAAAATTGGAAGAGTTTGATGTGGAGGTAGAAGGAGGAAATCCAGGATGCGGTGACATAGTTAAGATATATATGAAAGTTAACCAAGATGATACTGTTGAGTTATCTTTTGAAGGGGTAGGATGTACCATTAGTCAAGCTTCAACATCTATACTTATAGAAAGTTTGCAAGGTAAAAAAATCCAAGAACTCGAAAATGTAGACGTTAATTTTTTGATTGATCTAATAGGTAAGGAGGTTTATCTTTTAAGACCTAACTGTGCTTCCTTGGGATTAAACGTATTAAAAGCGGTTATTAAAAAATATTTACGATTAAAAGAAATAAAAACTTGATATTATATAGCAAATTTTTAAATAACAAAGCTTTTTCGTTAGTTGAGGTAGTTATTGTTTCCCTCATTATTTTTGCTTTATTGCTAATTGCTTTTTATTATTATCAAGTTAACATTGAATATGCTAAAATGGCAGTATTTATACAAAATTCTAGATTCATAAAGATTTCAAGTGAAAAGTATTATATAGACAAAGGTAGGTATCCTTGTAGTTTATTAGAGCTTTTTTCAGATCCTTATAAGGATTATTTACCTAAATCTATCGCTCCAAATTTTATTTATTCTCCATGGAATGGAGATGTTTTTATTAAAGTGTTGGAAAGGAATTATATTAGTGAGCTTCTTTTATATGCTGAATATAGGTTCTCTGGAAAAAATGTGATACCCTTTGTGATTGTAAGAAAGATTCAAAAAGAATTATATTTTTATGGTTATTATAGCAAAGATAGAAGAGATTATTTAATTTTTTTGCTTTCTTTTGTTAAGAAATAGGAAGAAAACAAGGAAGTTTGAGATAAAAATTGAAATGAATGCAATTAAATCAATATTAGCTATTTTTGCTATGTAAGCACTGAATTCTCCTCTACCTACTAAAAGCAAGTTATCTTCTTTTTTATATTTAATTCCTGCGTTTTTCAAAGCTAGATTTAAGGTTAAAATTTTAAGAACTACGAAAAATGGTAAAGCTAAAAGTATTGTGTAATTAGAAATTTGACTAATAGAAAATTGCCCTATCTTTGTTTCTAATATAAACCCTAAAATAAAAACTCCTATGCTAAAATTTTTTAAGTGTTCAATTTTATTTTTGACGTAATTTGAAGTTGATTTGGGAATAGACAAAGCACTAAGAAAAACAATTAATAACTCTGGTAAATGAAAGATTTTACATATATAGAAAATTAGTAAAAAGTATCCAAGAGCAAAAAATATTCCTATCTCTTCTTGTAAGTATTTATCTATTAAATTAGAATATCTTGTAAGGATTGTTTTCGATATTAAAAAGATTAGTGAAAGTATAATCGGTAAGTATAGAAAACTAGAAATTTTTGTTTGACTTTCATTAAATAGAAAAAAGCTTAAAAATGAAAGGCTAATTATAAGGAAAATGTCTTCAAATATAAGTATTCCTATTATTAAGTCTGCTAGTTTACCGGCTAATTTTTTCTGAAATTCTAAAATCTTTATTACTATAGCTGTACTTGATGGATATAAACATAAACTTATGATAAAAGACAAAAACAAATCTTTAGTTACTAAGTAAACTAATAAAAAAGGTGTTGTGAAATTTAAGAGATCTATTAAGGATCCTATAAAACTTTTTTTTATAATTTTGAAAAAAGATTCTACGTTGTATCCTAGACCTAGTGAGAAGAAAATTAAAGCTATTGCAAGCTCTGAAAAAATTTCTACAGCGCCCAACTTAAACTGGATTCCATAAAAATTATAAATAAGTGACACAAACGTACCCATCATTACCGAAATTAAAACAAATGAGGTTTTTAAATAAGCAGAAACAAAAAATATTACTAATAGTAATACTGAAAACAAAATCTCGTTTAAGTAGTTCATATGAAATAATTAATTATTTTCAATATTATACCTTTGAGGTGTAGGAGTTAAAATATTTTTGTTGAATCCTATTTCTAGGAAGATACTTTAAATAAGGGGGAAAATACAATGTCTACTACATTGATAAAAAGTAACGTAGATGAATTATTAATAGAGGTTACCGGTAGAAAAGTAGGAAAAGTTGAATCTAAAAATCTAAGGAAAAAAAGCTTAATACCTGCTTGCTTGTACGGAAAAGATTTTCAAAATATTGAAATATCAATCCCGCTAAAAGAAGCTTCAAAACTCAAAATAGGACAGATCGTCAAATTAAATCTTCAGAATCAATCCTACAGAGCTGTGGTAAAAGAAATACAAAGGGATTACCTAAAGGATAGAATTTTGCACATGGATTTCTTAGTACTTATACCCGGTAGACCAATCGAAATAGAAGTTCCCCTTGAAATCCAAGGTGAAAGCCAAGGTGTAAAAAAAGGAGGTATCTTACAAGTACTAT
>JBKBIY010000022.1:3772-13493 GCA_046294045.1 bacterium
ACCACCAGAAAATATACCTGAAAAAATAGTTGTTGATATTACCGATTTGGATATAGGTGATAGTATACATATATCGGATCTAATGAACCAATTAAAAGATGTAAAGTTCTTAAACAGAGCTGACACTGCTGTCGTTACAGTAACTTCACCTGAAGAAGAAACAGAAGAAACCTCAAACACATCGACTTAAAAAAATAACTAAAATAAACCCGATGGAAAAAAATAAAGTAGACAAAATAATAGATACCTTTAAGAATAACAAAGATATAGTAGCGATTTATTCACTAGCAGACAAAGTTCCAAACATATATGGCAAGATAGAAGAAAGCACTTTTTTAAAGGTAAAAAATATAATAGATGAATTCAAAAAAAATTTATCCACTGATTACATTAGTTTTAACCTTTCTAACTATATGATTATATATTTTAAACACGATGAAGACGACATCGTTATATTTGGTACCTCAAATTTAAAGGAACCCCTAGTGAGAATAAGTATAAAATCTTTAAAATGATATGAAAGAAAAAGAAGATTTTAAAAAATTAATATACGAATCATGGTATAAGCAAGCTTTAAGAGATATAGAAGTAGCTAATTTTTGTAAAGATAAAGGTTATTATGAATGGGCATGTTTCTGCTATCAGGAAGCTACGGTAAAAATAATAAAAGCTGCACTTAAAAAATTAGGAATGGAATCTTTTAGACATTCGGTATTCAACTTACTTGAAACCCTTAGTCAAAAAATAGAAATTCCTGAAGAAATATTTGAATTTTCTAAAGAAATAGATAAACATTACATAATTTCCCGCTACCCAGGAGCTAATATGCTTAAACCACCTTATGAAAATTATACACTTAACGATGCCGAAAATGTACAAAAATTATCAAAAAAAATACTCGATTTTATCATTTCTAAACTATTTACTACCTAAAATTTACCTATTTTTTCTCTTTTCGTTTTTCTTTTTTTCTTCTTCGTATAGCAAGGAAATATCATTCCGTTCAAATTCAGAAAATTTAGTAATCGAAATATATAACCCTAAAACTTATTCCATTTTTTACACGAATCCTAAGATTCTAAATATCTTTTTGCCTTTTTATGAGAATCATGAAAAAGAGGAAGATTTTATACTAGAAAATAATTTTTGTAAAATAAAAGCGGAAAATTACAAACCTTACTATACAGTTATAAAAATAAATTTTTCTTTTCCTTTACCATACGAACTTATAGAAATTTCTCAGGAAAATGATAAACTAATTTTGAGCTTGCCAATGAAGTATCATGTCAAAAATACTATATATTTTTATTCTTCGGATAGCTTAATTGCTTCGTTTAATTACAACCTAGTTCTAACAGACAGTTTTTTAAATGTTAATGGTTATACTTTTTATAACAGTTATCAAATAGAGGTACCTTCTAATATTTTATTAAATCATTTTAAGATAAAATTTGCTAGTAATTCTAAGAAGGAAGATTTAGGTTTTACAAGTGACTATTTTTGGTTTGCTGTTAATGGTACATATTTTGCAAAAACTGGCAATAGTTATAACACTGTTGCCGGAGTTATGGAAGAAGATAAAGTTTTATTTTATCCTGTTAAACATAGACCTGCTAGGGGATTTTTTGCGGTTTTGGAAAAAGATGGAGTTAAAAAATTGATCTTTGATAGATTACCACCTCTTGAGTTTTTATCATTTATTGAGGGTTTAAAAAAAGAAGGTAGGATAAATTTTTTATTACAAGCTGGTCCACTTATTTACAGGGATTCACAATTTGTTATGGATGTTGATGCAGAAGCTTTAGGTGAAAAAGGAAATAATATAATTCCTCCTGCTCCCAGAACAGTTATATATACCGATAACTATGGAAATTTTAAAACAGAAGTTATATACGGCATCGAAGGAAAAAGGAAAGAAGGGTTTAATATTTATGAATTAGCTTACTATCTTGAAAATTCTCAAAACGCTCTTAATCTTGACGGTGGTAGCTCTTCAATAATGTACATATGCAACAAAAAAATAGAACCTATATTTGCTAAATCATTACCCTATAAATCTCAAAATTATATTGTTTTTTATAGTGATTTTAACTATATTACAAAAGGAGAAAAGTACTTCTATTACTATTTTCCCGGAATATTTGGATTTGGAAAAAGTATTAAAGACCAAACTTTTGGAAGTAAATACGTTACCATATTTGATGGATTTCAAAAATATCAAAAAGTAAAGTTTAACGATAACTTGAATTATTACTTTGATGAATCTGGAAAAATGGTGTTTTTACAAACCAATGATTTGGAATTATCCGTAAGCAAGCTTGAGGAGATTTTTAAAAAAGTGGAGGTTGTAAGTAAATACTATAATTGCTATATTTTAAAAGTATTCTAGCAATTTTCGTACCATAAATCAATCTTCCTAAGATCAATGAGACCCAATAATGTATCATATCTGACATTGCCATGTTGCCAAATCCTGACACCTTCTTGTGTAAGAATACAAAGAAGAGCTTCATTATCTCAAGATGAAGCAGTCAAAACTTTCTACTCCTCTAAGATGGTATAACTCTCTTTGGTTTATGGCATTTTCTAGCTATATTATAGCTATTTTTGAATTATGTTTGAAGATTGATATTTAGTTATACCTACTTCTCCGTAGTTTTTATGATAATAGATAATTTTGGATTCAAGTTCTTGAATTTTAGATTCATAGTTTTGTTTTAAAATTTCTATTTCTTCGAGAAGTTTAATAATAATCTCTATTCCTGATGTATTTACTCCCATATCTTTGGATAGTGTAACTATTATTTTAAGTTTAGCAATATCTTTGAGGCTATACATTCTTCTACCGGAAGGAGTTCGTGAAGGTTTTATTAAATTTTGTTTTTCATAGTTTCTTATAGTTTGTTCATGTATTTTTAGTATTTCTGCAACGGTTCTGATTGAGAAGTAATTACCTTCCAGTGGATAGTTTTCGAAAAACATTTTAAGAATTTTTTCTATCATCTTAAACCTCCTATGAATTTACTATAGAGTATTTTGAAGGTTGAAGCGTACTTAACAACTATTGATAACATAGCTTCCTCCTAGTATTTATACCTCTAGTATTTATACCTCTAGTATTTATACCTTTTGAAGTATTTTAGAAATTTCTTTTATTTTATTTTTGGGTATAAGTGGTACTGGTATAATTATTAAGTCTCCTGAGATTTGTTTACTGTCAACCAGTCCCAGGGATTTGAAAATCACTTCGGTGTACAGTTGATCTACTGTGAAAGAGGTTTTGAGCTTTTTATTGTTTGGTAGTAATATTGTTATTTCCTCTTTGTTTAGGATTTTGTCTATTTCTATTGGTAGGATTAGGAATAAATTTTTTTCATTGATTATTTTATAATCTGAGGAGGTTATTTTAATTTTTATTTTTACGGGACCGTAGGGGGTATTTACTGTTATTTTGGCATTTTCTTTTATTCTTGGAGGTATATTTACTTGAATTGTTACGGGTTTGTTGTTTACGTTTAAGGTTATATTTTTGGTGGTTCCCGAGTATATTTCTTTTAGATCAAAAAAGAGTTCAATTTCTGGTATTTGAGTGGGTGTTTGTGTGGTGGTTTCATAATCGTTAAAATCGAAATTGAAAAATATTCTTTCAAATGGGTTTGAATATTTTGTTTTTTTGAAATTACTAAAGTTACCAAAGATTTCTTGAAGTATTTCTTCCAGATCTTTAGCTGCTTTTGATTGATAGTTATATTGGTATTGTTGATATGGATTATAGTTTTGTTGATAGGATTGGTGAGCATTTTTCCAATTGTGACCATACTTATCATAAAGTTTTCTTTTTTCTGGATCACTAAGTACTTCGTAAGCTTCATTTATTTCTTTGAATATTCTTTCTGCTTCCTGTCGGTTTGTTGGGTTTAAATCAGGATGATATTTTTTTACTAATCTTCTATAAGCTTCTTTTAACTCCTTTTCAGTTGCATTTCTGCTTACTCCTAAAATTTCGTAGTAGTCTCTCATCCTTTTCACCTCTTTATAAATCCCTCTATATAAAATTTTACACAAGTTATGTAAAAAATCCTTATATTGAGGTAGTAAAAAAATTATGAATAAGGATATATCTTTTTTACAAATTTGAAAAACGTAAGAGATATGCCAAAAATAATAACAATAGAAATTACTGTTAAGGCACTAGAATATCCTATATCCAAATACTTAAAGAAGTTTTCGTATATGTACATAGGTAAAGTTTTAGTTGAATCTGCAGGACCCCCACCTGTAAGTACATAAGGTAGATCAAAAACCACCATAGCATACAGTAATCTAAACAAAAGAGCACTTGAAATAGCAGGAATTGATAACGGTAATATCACCCAAAATATTTTATGAAAAGAATTTCCCTTTTCCAAATCTATAACCTCAAATAGTTCCTTATTTATTCCTTTAAAAGCCGAATAAAACATTATTGCTATAAAAGGAGTTGTTTTCCAAATGTCTATTATAACCATCCAAATGAAAGCCCATACGAAATTTGATAAGAAAATATTTTCTATACCAAAAAAAGAGAAAAACTTAGGAATGATTCCATACTGTTCGTTAAGCATAAATCTCCAAGCTAGAGCCATTATAGCTGTAGGTAAAGCCCAAGGTAATAAAACACTAACCCTTAGTAGTTTATTCTTTTCATTTTTCCAAATTAAGTAAGCTAAACCAAATCCCAAAATTAATTCAAATATAAAAGAAATAAAACCAAACCTTAAACTATTATAAAGAGCATTCCAATATTTGTAATCTGTTAAAATATATTTATAATTGTCAAAAAACACAAATTTTCTTAGATCTAGATATACTATATCCAAATAAAAGGAAGAAATAAGAATTTTATAAAATGGATAGACTACAAAAATCAGAAGTAGTAGGATTGTTAAAAAATTTATCGCTATTAAAGCAATATTTTTTTTCATTTATAAATATCCCTGTGTTCAATTAAAGGTTTTACATTTTTATAATTTTTTTTAACGTAATCATATAAATACTCAGCTACGAATACAGATCTATGTCTTCCTCCTGTACATCCTACGCCTAATTCTAAGAAATTCTTCACTTCTGTAAAATATACACTTAAAATGTAATCCAAATACAGGATTGTTTTATCTAAAAATTCTTGGGTTTTAAGATCTTTAAGTAAGTACTCTTTAATTTGAGGATCTAATCCATTTTTTTCTGACAATTCCTTTACATAGAAAGGGTTTTTTAAAATCCTTACATCTATTATTATATCCGAGTTTACTAAACCATGTTTATATCCAAATGAAATTATTTTCAAAACATTTAGCTTTCTATGAAAAATGATTTCCAAAAGTTTTGAGGCAAGATTGTAAGGAGACAGATCTGAAGTGTCTATTATATAATGTGATTTTTCTTTTAAAGGTTCTAGTAATTTTTTTTCTAATCTTATTCCATTAACTGTGTTTTCAAAATCTAAAGGATGTATTCTTCTGGTTGAGTTATATCTTTTCAAAAGAGTTTCTTCGTTACAATCCAAAAACAATATTTTTATTGCGTATTTTTCGGACAGATCTATTATTTCTTCAATTAGATTTTGTACGTTTTTTTGAATTTCTTCTAGGGAGTGCTCTTTCTTTATGGTGAAAATAGCTCTTGGGTCTATTACAAAAGCTAGGTTTGATATTTTACTATTTTCCGCTATTTCCAAAATTTTAGGTACTAAATTTGGTGGGGTATTATCTATACAATAAAAACCATTATCTTCAAGGATCTTAAGTGCAGTATTTTTACCTGCACCAGATATGCCTGTTATGAATATTATCATTAACTTAGATCTCTTTAAGAAGGTTAACTAAAGAATTAACTTTTTGGATTGCAAGTTCTAAACTCTCTGCTTCTGCATATACTCTTATTAATGGTTCTGTACCTGAGGGTCTTAGCATTATCCAGTTTTTGTCATCCTGAATTATCCTTATATAATCGTATAACTCTAAAGATTGTGTATTAAAAATATTTTTTATTTTCTCCTGGTTTTCAATGAATTTATCAAAAATTTCTTTTTGTTTTTCAAATGATTCAAAATGGATGTCATATCTATAGCAATATGATTCTCCTGTAAAGGAATGAAGGAAATCAACTATTTCTATGGGTTTCAAATTTAGATCGCACATCATTTCTATTATGTATAGAGCATTTAATAAACTATCTCTTTCGGGTATATGGTTTTTAAATCCTATTCCACCGCTTTCTTCTCCTCCGATTAGTATGTTATCTTTTACAAATAGATCTGCTATATATTTAAATCCTACGGGTGTTTCTAAGCATTCCACTGCTAATTTATGGGCTAATCTTTTTAATTTAGTTGAGGTGGGAAGGGTTCTTACCAATTTTCCATCCCATTTTTTATTTCTTATTAAATGCAAAGCTAATAGAGGTAGTATTTCATGAGGAGTTATCCATTGTTTAAAATTCAGTGCAAATATTCTATCTCCGTCTCCATCAAAAGCAAAACCTATTGCATTAGTTCCTAACATTTTAACGATTCTTTCTAATTTTCCAAGATTTTGAGGTATTGGCTCAGGTGAACCACCATCGAACCACGGATTCTTATAATTATTTAACTGAATCAAATTTTCAGAATTTATTAAATATTTAAAACTATTAGATAATGTACCATACATATAATCTATCGCAATAAAGATGTTGTTTTTTTCTATAAAATTTTTTATTTTTTCAGTATCAACTTTTTGTTTTATGGATTCTAAGTATTCAGTTTGGAAATCATAGGAAGAATTTATTAAGCTTTTAGGGGTATCTTTATTATTTTCTTTTTGAGAGTTTTCATTAAGAAATTTTTCTATTATTTTGGTCATTTGAGGGGTTGCTGAGCCCCCGTATTCTGCTTTATATTTTACCCCGTTGTATATATAAGGATTATGAGAAGCTGTAATCATTATACCTGCAGCAAAATCTTTAAAAACTTTTAGTGACAAAGCAGGTGTAGAACATGAAGAACTTGATAAATACACAGGAATACCTTGTGAACTTAATACCTCTGCTACTTCTTTTGCAAAGTATTCTGACATGAATCTATTATCAAAACCTATTGCAACTCCCTTGGTGTAATCTCTATATTCAACTTTGTAAGAAGTCTTGTTATTTGATTTGTACTTATAGATATCTAATTCTTTTCTTTCGGGATAGGTTAGAAGTTTTGATATAGCAAGCGAAACTTTTTTAAGATTATCTATGGTAAAATCTTTAGATATTATTGCTCTCCATCCATCTGTACCGAAATTTATACTCATAATTTTTTATACATCTAATTTTACTAGGGTTTGAGGAGCGGAATCTCCTCTTCTAAACCCTAATCTATACAAACTGAAATATCCTCCTTTTTCCTTATTTTTGGAATTTAAAAGAGATCCTATATCTATCATACTTTTTACTAACTTTCTGTCTCCTAGATATTTATATATTTTTCTTGAAAGATTAACTATTTGAGTTTTGAGAATAGGTTTTTGATCTTCTGGAGCATTATTGATTAGATTTTTTATTTTAGCTGCTTTTTTGGAATAAGTAAAGATTTTAGAAGCGAAATTTACTAAAGCTTTAGCTCTTGCTGTGGTTGTAACAATTTCAAGCTTAGGATTTGAGATAATACTTTTTAATAAATTCTTTAACATAGATAATCTATGTTCTGTGTATCTTCTTAGTTTTTTATATCTTTTTCGGTGTCTCATTTTCAACCCTCCTAAAACTAATTAATTTTTTATTAATTTTCAAAGATTAATTTTTTCGTTTACTATTTGTTTAAAATCTTTTAAGAGTTTATCTAACTCTTTTTTTATTGACAAATCAAGTATGGTATCGTCACTTACGATTAATATTCCACCTATTATTTCAGGATCTATCGTTAAATTTTTTATTTTGATTTTTGTTTGAAATTTTTCTTCTAGAGAATTTATAACATTATAAATTTTATCTTCGGGTATTTCAAAAGGTAACTTTATTTCAACTTCGATTATTCCATTAGATTTGTTATAAAGCATTTTGTAATAGTAATATATTTTAGAGATTAGTTTTTGTCTTTTTTTGGATAGTATCAATTTTAAGAAATTTAAGGTAATATCTGATAGGTCAAGCTTGCTTAATAATAATTCTTCTTTTTCTTTTATAGAAACGGAAAGTGATAACCATAAGTTCATGAGGGTTTTATTTTTTTGAAGTATATTTATAAAGAGTTCTAATTCTTGAAGAATTTTTTGGGTGATATTTTTTTCTTGAGCTTTTTGAAATAGAGATGAGGCGTATCTAGCAGCTATTGATAACATAGTTTTCTCCTAATTTTTTTCTATTTCTTTTAATTTTTTACTAGCTACTTGTAATATTTTTTCGTTAACATTTGGATCTATAACTTCTTTTAGTACTCCTTTAGCTAAGGAAGATACTATTTCTACGTAAGTATTTTTTATTTCGTCAATAGCTTTCTTCTTTGACATTTCTATTTCTTTAAGGGTTTTTGCTTGTATTTCATTAGCTTTATTTTGGGCTTCTTCTATTATGTAATTTTTTATATTTTCAGCCTCTTTCATTGATTCTTGAATAATTTTTTCTCTTTCTTTGTATATTTCATTTAATTTTATTTCAAGTTCTTGTTTAATTTTTTCGACATCTTTTCTTATTTCTTCAGCGGATTGAATATTTTTTTGAATTATATTTTTTCTTTCTTCGCTTATCATTTTAAATGGTTTATAAAATAAGAAATAGGCCAAGATAGAGAAAATGGTGAAATTAACTATTTGAAGTAAAAGTGTCCATCCACTTAAAATTTCTTCCATTATTTTTCACTCCTTTATTTTTCAGCGAAGAATATTTGAAATACGAAAAATAGGGTATAAAGTACTTGAGCTTCTATTAGAGCAAAAGCTACAAAGTACCAAATTAGCATTCTGTTTGTGGTTTCCGGGTTTCTATATATACCTTCTATGAAAGATCTTGATAATAAGCCTATTCCTAGAGCTCCTAATCCTGCTGCAAATCCTAATCCAAGTATACTTATGGATTTTATGAATTTTTCGTTTATATTACTTGCTTGCATAACCCCCTCAGCATAAACTAAAGAAGGTAATGTTAGTATTAATGTTATCAGTATTATGGTATTTAGCACTATTTTTGAGCTCATATTTTATTTTCCTCCTTTCTTTAACTTTAGCTTTAATTTTTATTTAAAGTTTTTATTTAATGTTTTTATTTAATGTTCTTCATGAGGTAAGTAAAGACCTATGTATATTGCACTTAAAACTGCAAAAACTAAGGATTGAATAATTGATGCTGCTAATCCTAAAAACATAATGAAAAAGGTTAATATATAAAGAAATATTTTTATAAAAATCAAACTGTTAGAAACTATTTCTTGTACAAATTTTTCCACCATTAAGTGTTCAGAAAATATATTAGCAAACAATCTTAGTGATAATGAAATTGTTCTAGCTAGTATATCAACAATATTAAGCAATAAGAAAAGAGGTAATAATAGAATAGCCACAAATATAGTGGTTTTCTCTTTTCCCATTTTGAGCATGTATGGTATTGGGAAAACAAAATGTTCTAACCAATTTTTTATTCCTGTTTCTTTTATAGCAATTACGTTGTATGTTATAACTGAAATAATTGTTAGGGCTAAGGTGGTACTTAGGTCCGATGTAGGAGG
>JBKBIY010000023.1:0-12392 GCA_046294045.1 bacterium
ACAACCTACAGGGCATTCAAAACAATAAGAATAAATTTTTTCGCATTCCCAACTTCTACCCAAGTACATTGAGTACTTATCAACAAATGTGCCGGTTGGGCATACTTGAACACATAAGCCGCAAGATGTACAAGATGATTGACCAAGTGGCAAACCTCCGTCTGCAACTACCAAAGATTTTATTCCTTTATTAATTTCAGATAAAACAAAATGCCCAGCTAATTCATTACAAGCTCTTATACATCTACTACATAAAACACATCTATTGTTGTCAAAAAGTATATGCTCATGACTATTATCCAATTCATACAAATTTTCAAAAGTGTTAAAATGAAAGTGATCCAAACCTGTATAGTAACCTAATTTTTGAAATTCGCAATCATTTGTAACTGAACAATACATACAATAGTGATTTCTTTCACCGAAAAGAAATTGTAAAATCCATTTTCTAATTTCTATTAATTCTGAGGAATGAGTTTCTATTTCCATTCCATCTTCTACATATGTAGCACATGAATTTTTATATCTTCCTCTGTCTTTAATCACACATAATCTACATGATCCAACAGGTCTTAAGTTAGGATGATAACATAGGTAAGGAATATAAATGCCTATTTTTTTTAGAAATTCCAAAATAGTTAAGTGCTCGTTTACAAAATATTCCTTGCCATTTACTTTAATTTTCATTACTTTTACCCTAATATTTAAATTGGATATTTAACTTGGGTTCAATATATATTTATCTATGTTAATTTTGAATTCCTTTAAAATTGGTAGTTTGCGAATTTTTTCGATTTTACCATAAAATTTTTCAATGTTTTTTATGTACGGTAAAAAAATAATATTTTTAAAATTTTTCAAAATATCCTGACGAAGGTTAAACTTATTTTTTTGATTTTTTTGAACTTCATTTATAATAACTCCCAATATTTCTTTTTTGCTGTTATTTATAACATTTATCAATCTTTGAACAGATGATAAAGAAAGTAAAGAAAAAGAAGAAACAACTATATAATTAGCATCGGGTAAAAATTTTATTATATCCAAAAGTGTGTCAGTTATGGTAGGAGGAGTGTCTATCAAAAGATAATCTATTTCAGGCCAATTCGTAATAGTTAATAATTCCAGAATAATATTAGTTACGGATTCTCCTCTTAAAGCTATATAATTATAATCTAGAAAAGAATCAAGAGATAAAAAGAAAATATTTTTAAATATTTCTGGAGGTACAATTCCGTAATCTTCATAAAAACTTAATCTTGAGTTAAATAAGGTGGATAAAGAAGGATTAGTAAAATCAAAATCGTAAACACCAACTCTAAATTTTTCACTTAAAAGAGAAGCTAAAATAAAAGTTACCGTAGATTTACCTACTCCACCTTTAGAACTGCAAACAACTAAAATTTTTACGGGCTTTTCCTTAATAAATTTTAAACCACTTAGTCTTATATCTTTTATATTCATATTAAGAAGGTAACTGAATGTACACTCCCCTACCCTGAATTATATTAAAATCATTTGAACCACACTTAGGGCATTTAACGAAGATATATATCGTCTCTGGAATAAAATGAATATTTTCTTTTTCTTCTTCAGTAAGATCTAAATCATCGTAAAAAAATTCATGTTGACAAACGTTGCATTTCAATTTAGCAGGTATTTGCTGGTATTCTATTTCAATTGATAGTTCTTTAATTTCTCTTTCAAGAGCTTGCTTAAAAAGCTCCTTATCTAGTTGCTGGATTTCACCTATAAGAATAATTATTTTTTTATGCTCTTTATAGTTATCTATTATAGCTTGTCTAGCAGCTTTAGCTAAAGAGAATTCGTGTATAGCTTATCTTCCTTTCTTGTTAAAATTTTTGAAATAAAATTTTAAATAAAACTTTTTAAATAAAATTTTCTAAAACTTAAATACTAATCCACCATTTATACCTTGTAGTTTAAGATTAAGTTTGCTACCTACATCTTCTCTTGCTTTTATGTCTGCATATTTGTAACCAAGCTCTAAATGTAAAGCGTTTGTAAGTTTAAGATTTGTACCTATTTCGTACTCAAATAATCCTACTCTATTACCCGCTCCACCTACTACCCCTCCATCTACTCGCAAAAATCCAGCTAAGTTTTCACTGAAATTATAATATCCTTCTACTCCTAAGAATCCTGATGCTCCTCTTTTTCTGTAAAGATCACTACCATTAACGGATCCACTATAAGTCCAATCAACTGCTAAATTATTAAATCTTATACCTATAAGAGCAGCTACATATCCTTTTTGATAATTTTTTCCTATGTAATAACCATAAGCTATATCAAAGGTGTTTATTTTTATAACAGTAGTTAAATTATCCCCTGTTTGTAAGAAAGTTATACCTGCGGGTTTTCCACCTGTATTTTGATTCCATACAAAAGCTACAGGGCTAGTTAATGTAACTTGTGATCTTCTACTATCTGTAAAGTAAGCTAAGTATCCAAAAGATCTTTCGTTTATATCTTTCCTAATTTCCAGTTGTAATGAAGTTTTAGTACCACCAAAACCATAAACGTCTTCCAAATCGAAAGATGTAGGATTGTTAAAAGGAGTTCCCTTTTGGTTATTACCATATTTAGAAGCTGGATCATTAGGGTTGTAGCTATCATTGGGATCACAAGATGTATTACCACTTAATTTAGAAGCCCATCCCTTTATTTTTACTTGTAAACCTTTAAAAGAGGAAGATTCCTCTTGAGAATAAACTTCTCCACTATAGGTTAGTAATTCTTTAGCAGTTGAATAGTTAACAAGTAAAAGAGTAATTATGCTTGCATATATTATCAATGAAAAAACTTTTTTCGAAAAAACTTTTTTCATAGTTTATTCCTCCTTTTTATAACTTTATAACTAAAATCTTCCATTAACTCCAAAAGTTAATCCTTGATATTTAAGTTTTAGAGACCTAGATAAATCATCTTCTCCTTTTGTATTATTGTATCTATAGCCTATGTTTACTCCCCAATTTTGAGTTATGTTATAACCCAAGCCTATTTGATATTCAATGGAATTTATTTTACCTCCGCCGGTGGATAAAGATAATCCTTGAACTTGATAGGATGCTTTAAAATTGTCTGATAGTTTAAAGTTACCTCCAAATCCTACATAAGCGGTAGGTGCATTAACGTCAAAAGAAGCAGATTGTACGATATTACCGTTATTATCTCTTCCAACAAAATCACCTTTTATGTTATTAAATCTTATTGTTAGTAAGCCGTAAAAATCGTAATTTTGATCAGTTGAAAAGTATCTTCTATAAAAAACATCAAAAGCGGAGTATTTTATTTCGCTAAAAAGATTTGTATTTGCGTTGAAGGTTATATCATTAGGATCTCCTGGAAGAGTTATCTGCCTTGTTAAGTTTCTTACAGCTTTATGACTACCTGAAAAGAAAGCAAACCCTACACCGTTAACTGCTGATAATCTGTAATTGAAGTCGAAAGTAATAAAACTTTTGTTATTTCCGAATCCCAAGTCATTTTCTAAGTCAACTGTAAAATTTGTAGAAGGAGCGTAAGCATCCCCTGTTAATCTAGCATTCCATATACCTAATTTTAGCGTATATTTACCTTCATTTGTTTCAATGGTATTATAAGTATAATATTGAGCACTTGACAAGTTTAGTAATAAGAGAGTAATGATTAATGACATAACTATACCTTTTCTCATTTTAACCTCCTTCTATTTGTTTTTTTATTATTTTTTTATTATTTTTACAAATTTACAAAATATTCTATTTTACCTGTCTTTCAAAATTCCTTTTCAAAATTTTTTCAAAATTTTCTAATTTCAAATTTCAAAATTTTTTAAAAAGTAAACTTCGTTTTTGAAGAATAATAAAAATATAACTATAACCATAAATAGTGGAATAATAAGTTATGTTTTTAATATTAACTTTGGATTTTGGAAGTAATTCAAATAAATATTTAATATCGCTTTATTCTAATGGTACCGTAAAATTGGTAAAAAAGGATTTTTTTATTCATAAATTAGCTAAAGAATTAAGTATTGAAAATTATCGTTATAAGATGGAAAATTTTATAGAAAAAATTCAAAAAGATTTGGATTATTATCAAAAGTTATACAAAACTTCATGGGTTTTAGGTAAAGCTGTGGGAACAGAGTTTTACAGAATTCAAAAAAATTCTGAAATTTCAAATGAAATCCTAAATGAAATCCTAAATGAAATTATAAATGAAATTATAAATGAAATTATAAAAATCAATACTACTATGCTCCAAAAAATAAATATTAACTTTGAAATAATATCTCAAAAGGAAGAATCAAAATTATCAATTAAACCCTTAAAATTATTTTTCAATAACTACATCTCTTTAGATTTAGGAGGAGCAAGCACAGAAATAACAGTAAAAAAAGATAATCTTTACAAAAACTTTTTTTATAAATTTGGATGCCTTAAAGAAATTAAAGATTACTCTTTCATTCAAGATTTTGTAGACTTTTACTTTAAAAAAGAACTTTTTGATTTAGAACTTACGCTTATTGGAGGAAGTTTTGTTTCAACTTTACAATCATTAAGATCTTCAAAATCCTTAAAATCTTCAAAATCTTCTTTAAGCCGTAAATTTTTTTATACTGTTAAGACAAAAGATTTAAAAAATTTCTTAAAAAAGATAGAAAATTTAAAAGAGGAGCAAATATCTCAAAAGTACCCAGCTTTAAAGGGAAGGGAACATAGCGTAAAAACTGCCCTTAATTTTATAATATATCTACTTGAAAAAATTAAAAAAGAAAAAACGAAAATCTCGTTATTAACACTTTTGGAAGGATTAACTTTAGAATTACTAGAATTAAATAAATTAGAATTCAACAAAATAGAGAAAATATTTAAAAAACAGTAAAAAGGAGATTCAATGGCAGTAAATGTAAAACTTGAAAAAATATACGAAAGCGTACAATATAAAGAACTAATTAACAGGATAAGATTCTTAATAATTTCGGTAGCTACCTTTGTCTTACTAACGAACATAGTAATACCTGGAATAAATTTGGAAGTATGGAGAGAATTTGTTAGAGGTCAAGGTAATCTCTTTACATTATTTGGAATATTTACCGGTGGAGCTTTGTATAATTTTTCAATAGTTTCTTTAGGTATAATACCTTATATAGATGCAGCAATTATAATGCAGCTGCTTATTGCAGGATTTCCCCAATTAAAATCATTACAAAAAGATTACGGGGAAGAAGGAAGAAGAAAAATAAATTTCTATACTAAATGGCTTGCCATAGCTATTGCAACATTACAATCAATTTTTATAACCTCCGCTCTAAAAAAATATAATCCAGCCATATTTTATGACAATTCATTTCTAGGTACTTTAACAGTAATTATATCCCTAATAGCAGGAAGCGTTTTCATAATGTGGCTAGCAGATCAAATCAACGAAAAAGGAATAGGAAATGGAAGCTCTATCCTAATATTTATCTCCATCCTTTTTAGATTACCTTCATACATATTTGAAACATTCAATTTACAACAAAACTTAATAAATAGCCTTATAATAATAGCTGTACAAGTGTTGTTTTTCATATCTTTCATAGCAGTGGTATCATTTTTATCCCTTTCAATAAGGAAAATTCCAATAATGTTAACCCAAAGGATAGTAGCTGGTAACAAAATAGTTCAACAAAAAAGTACTTTTTTACCTTTACCCATAATCTCTGCTGGAGTTTTACCTATAATATTTGCAGTAGCTTTACTATATTTCCCTATAACCATTTTACAATCTTTTGGAGTAACCCAAGAAACATTTGCAACTAATCCCGTTCTTAAATTCATTTATCAAACCATAGTTCCCCCTCATTTGGTAATCCCAAATGAATTTAATCCTGAGATACTAAAAACTTTTCTTATCACCTTAAGTTGGAACTTATGGCATTCATTAGTTTATGCTTCACTTATAATAGCTTTTTCATATTTCTATACTTTTATAGTTATAAATGTAGATGATTTAACAGATTATTTAAATAAGTCAGGTGCAGTTATAAGGGGGATAAAACCTGGACAGTCAACTAAAAATTTCCTCGAAAATACCCTTTATAAATTAGCTTTCATTGGAGGCTTAGCCTTATCATTAATAACCATCTTACCACCCTACATCATGTATGTAATAAACTTTATAATCTCAAAAATAACAGGAGCACAAGAATTATCACTTGCAGGGTTAGTAGGGATGTACATAAGCGGAAGTTCAATGCTAATAATAGTAGGAGTAGTTATTGATTTATTAAAACAAATGAACGCTTATTTAACAGCAGTTAACCCTAGAGAAGTTTTCAAAACTAAAAAAATCTCATAATACTTAATGAAAACAAAAAATAAACTTTTTTTCGCAAGTATATTATTGTTGATTTTATTCACACTACTTTCTTTTTTACCTATAAAAAATCAAAAAATTCAAGAATCTCAAAAATTATCAATAAGTAAAGAAGAATTTTTAGAAAAAAAATCTAGCCCATCCTTGATTCTAATTAAAAAAGAAATATATTCACAAATAGAAGAATTTATCCCCCAAAACTATTTAATCAAAAAATATAAAATTGAAGACTTTTTTGTTGAAATTGAAATATACTCTAATAAGAATAATTACAAAATATTCCTTTATCCAGTTTTCACTTTGGAAAAAGAAAATCAAATAAAACTAAAAAATAGTATCAAAGAATATCTAAAAAACGTAGATAAATTTATCTACTTAACAAACATAAATCAAAAAAATTCTCAGAAAAACCTTCAATTTAAAGAAATCCATATTTTTGACAACAGTAAAATATATCTAAAGTGAATAAAAATAAGTGAATAAAAATGAATAACATTTTGGAAGTATTACTGATTCTAATTATACTAACAACGCTAAGTATTTTCCTATTAAAACTATACCAAAAAAACAAAGAAAAACTAATTAAAGAACAAAAAGAGGATATATTAAAACTTATTTACAAACATTCACTTCAAAATGAAAATATTAATTTTGAAAACTTACAATTTAGAATAAAAACCAAAGAACTACAAAAAATCTTAGATGCACTCCTAAAAGAAAGAAAAATAAAATACGAAAAAAACAATATAAAACTAACTCAAGAAGGAATTAATCAAGCTAAAGAAATTGTAGAAAAACATAGAAATATAGAAAAACATTTATTTGAAAATACTTCCACAAATCTTGAAGATATACATAGCATAGCAGAAAAACAAGAACATGAAGAATTAAAAGAAATAAAAGAAAATACTTCAAAAAGTTATAATTGTATAGATCCTCATGGGGATTTAATAAAAGGGGAAAATTTACCATCTTTCCCTCTTTCACAATTAATAGGAGAAATGTCTTTCGTTTCAAAACTATTCAAAATAATCCACGTGGAAGATGAACCAGCAGAAATATATAAAAAAATAATATCAATGGATTTAGCGCCATTTGACTATATAAAAATAAAAAATATTTCCTCCTCAACAATAGAAATACTAACAAACAAAGGACAATTATTAGAAATAGATTTTATAACTTCACAAAATATCCATGTAACATCTATCGAAGATAAACAAATATCAGAATTTTTTGAAAACTTAGAAAAATGTTTAACTTCAATAACTACTTTAGATAAACTACAAATAAACCAAAAAGCAATAATAATAGGGATATCTTTTTATGTAAGAGGAGAGGAAAGAAGAAGATTACTAGAACTTGGTTTTGTAAAAAACTCCCTAATACAACCTCTATACAACAATATGTTAGGCACAGATCCAAGAGTGTACAAAATAAAAAACACCACCATAGCTCTACGAAAAGAACAAGCTCAAAAAATATACGTCTTAAAACAATAAAAATAAAAATAAAATGGAAAAAAATTGTCAAAACTGTCAAATAATCAAAAAAATAAAAAACTATAAAAAAATAGATTACACCGTAGTTTTGGTAGGTAATCCAAATGTAGGAAAGTCAACTTTATTTAATTTCCTAACAGGAATGAATGTTAAAGTAGGTAACTGGCCAGGTAAAACAGTCACCAAAATAGAAGGATTTTTCGAATTTAAAATATACGACCAAAGCTACGTTTTTAAATTAATAGATTCTCCCGGTGTATATTCCCTATTTTCATTTACTCCTGAAGAAGAAGTAACCCGTAACTTTCTATTTCTAGGTAACTACGATATAGTAATTATGATATTTGATGCAACAAATATGGAAAAAAATATGATACTTGCTTTCCAAGTATTTGAAATTACTGACAAAATTATAATAGCACTAAATCTTATAGATGAAGCTAAAAGAAGAGGAATAAACATAGATATACAAAAGCTTGAACAAAAACTAAATGTACCAGTGGTACCCATAATAGCACAAACCGGATATAACATAGATTCCTTATTAATTAAATCTCTGCAAGTAATAAAAGGAGAAATTATCCCAAAACCGATAATTTACCAAGTTAACCCTGAAATACAAAAAATGCTTGAAGAAATACAACAAGAAATAGCACAGTACTATCCAGATCTTGCTAATAATCCTAAACTTTTAAGATGGTTATCCCTTAGAATGCTTGAGGGAGATAAATTTATAATAGAACTAGTAAAAAATAAGGCTATTATAAAACAAGAATTTTTAAAAACTCCCAACTATGAAAAAAAACTTTGAAGATATTTTACAAAAAATAGAAAAATATAGAATCCAATATAACAACTCTCTTAGAGATATACTAATAGAAGACATTTACAATCAAACTGATATTATTTTAAAAGATGTTGTTAATTACAAAAAATCTAATGACAAACTAATGCAAATTGAAAAGTATATGGATTTATTTTTAACTTCTCCGGTTGGTGGTTTTTTAACTTTAATAGTAATGTTAACCACTGTTTTGTGGATAACTATTAGCGGGGCAGGTTACATATCTTCTTTTTTATCCTCATTTTTTGAAATTTTAGGAAATTATTTAAAAAATCTAATGATTTTGTTTAAAGCGCCAGAAATTGTAATAAGTTTTTTGGTGGATGGAGTTTATAGAGCTGTTTCATTTGTTGTAGCAGTTATGTTTCCACCTATGGCAATATTTTTCCCGTTATTTACTTTGTTAGAAGACTGGGGATTATTACCTAGAGTAGCATTGAATATGGATAGAATTTTTAAAGTTGTTGGAGCACATGGTAACCAAGCTCTGACAATGATGGTAGGTTTTGGATGCAATGCGGCAGGAGTAATATCAACAAGAATAATAAAGTCCCCTAAGGAAAGATTAATAGCTATTCTTACAAATAATTTCATCCCGTGCAATGGTAGATGGCCCTTACTTATAATGATATCCGTATTATTTATTGCTCCTATATTATCAACTTCAACAAATACTTTACTAACTTCTATAATTTCATCTTTGTCGTTGGTATTAGCAGTTTCAATAGGTATATTTTTTACCTTGCTTATATCGTTTGGCTTATCAAGAACTTTGAAATCATTAGGTAGCTTTTACATTCTTGAGATTCCACCTTTTAGAAAACCAAACATTTTAAGAGTTTTATATACTTCTTTTATAGATAGGACAATATTTGTTTTAGCTAGAGCTGTGAAAATGTCTATACCTGCAGGAATATTTATTTGGACGATTAATTATTTTGGTATTTCAAAAGATTTAATAAATTTTTTCGATTCTTTTGGAAAAATTTTTGGATTGGATGGAGTGATAATACTTACCTATATAATAGCTTTACCAGCTAATGAGATAGTAATACCTGCTATGCTTATGCTTTACGCTAATACAAAGGAACTATTGGATATAGAGGAGTTAAATAGTATTTATCAAATTTTGACGGTTTATGGTAATTGGGACTGGAAAACCGCAATTAATGTAATGCTTTTTTCAATACTACACAATCCTTGTACCACCACGCTTTTAAGCATATATAATGAAACCAAAAGTATAAAATGGACAGTTTTATCATTTATATTACCTCTTTTAACAGCATTTTCTACACTCTTTATACTTAATCATTTTGTTTTTAAATTCATTTAATAAATTTGTTTAATAGATTTAACCATGCTGAGACTTGGATTGGTCTGCCAATTCATAGAGGCTAATATAAAGTTTAAATTTACTACTTACAAAAATGTCTCTAAGTTACCAAAACAAGAAATTTTACAAAAAATTTCTTCCTTATGTTTATACAATGTTAAATCTTTGCTCGAGGCAATAGAGTATTGTTATCATAACAATATAGGTTGCTTTAGAATAAACAGTAAAATTTTACCACTAAAAACCCATCCAAAGGTGAAATATGAACTAGAAGAATTACCAGATCACAAAAAGATAAAATACATACTTGAAGAATGTAAACAAAAAGCTCAAAAATACAATATTAGACTAACCTTTCATCCTGATCAATTTGTTATCCTAAATTCACCAAATAACGAAATAATAGAAAAATCAATAGAAGATCTCCTATATCATTGTGAAGTAGCAGAAATGGTAGGAGCAGATGTTATAACTATACATGCAGGAGGAGCATACAATGATAAAAAAGAATCTCTAAAGAGATTATCAAAAACCCTTCAAAATCTTGACCCAAGAATATTAAAACTACTTGCCATAGAAAATGATGATAAAATTTACACTCCCAAAGATCTTATTAGTTTTTGCAAAACGCATAATTTACCTTTTGTTTATGATGTACTTCATCATAGATGTAACCCTGATAATTTACAAATAGAAGAAGTAACACAAATGGCAATAGAAACTTGGGATAGAGAGCCATTATTTCATCTATCAAGCTTAAATAAGGAAAAAAACCTTAATTGTCATTGTAGCCATGCCGATTATATTGACATAAATGATTTTCCTAAATTCTGGAAAGATTTGTCTTTGACAATAGAAATTGAAGCAAAATATAAAGAGCTGGCTATTAAAAAATTTCAAAAAGATTTAGAAAAAATCTGAAGATTTAGAAAAAATCTAAAGATTTAGAAAAAATCTAAAGAAGAACACTAGTTATACTAGCGCATGTCTTACTTCTATTATTTTCTTTATAGACTTAAAGAATGCGTTAACTACTTCGGGACAGAAATGAAAATTTACAGATCTTTTTATTTCATAGATAGCTTCCTCAATAGTTCTAGGCTCTCTATAAGGTCTTCTACTAGTTATGGAATCAAATACATCTGCTATAGCAACAATTTTTCCTTCAATTGGTATTTCTTCTCCTCTGATTCCAAAGGGGTATCCTGAGCCATCATATTTTTCATGATGATATAAAGCTATAATTTCTGCAGTTTTTATAATTTCGTTATTTGAATTTGCTAATATTTGCGCCCCATTAGTTGTATGTTTTTTAATAATTTCAAATTCTTCTTTTGTTAATCCACCAGGTTTAAGAAGTACACTGTCAGGAACGGTAATCTTTCCAATGTCATGTAAATAACTAGCTAGGTATATTTTTTCAATGGATTTACTATCAAATCCTAAACAATCCGCAATTATCTTACAGTAATTAGCAACCCTTTTAACATGGTAAGAACTATAATAATCTTTAGATTCTATTGAAATTGCTATCCTTATAACTATTTCCTCGATGGTATCCATTCTCATTTTGGAAATTGATTGAATTTGCAACTCTGTGTCAAAAAACTTATCTAAAAGTTTTTTAAGTTTTTCGTTTTGATTTTGTAAACTTTTTCTTATAATTTGCAACACAGATTTTAAATTAGCTAGTGTCTTTTCAGAATTTTCCAGGTCAAAGTATAAAAAGGGTAAATTATACTCTTCAAATTTTTTAACTTCATCAAAATGATTTGAAACTCCAATAATAATTGGTTTTTTTATGGAAATTTCAGACACCGAAAGTATAAAATCCTCTTGATTTATATTTATGTAATTTTTGATTTTATCTGTTAGTATTATTTGAGCTTCTTCGTATTTGTTAGTTAAAAATAGTCCATTTTTTTCATCATCATTAAAAAATCTTTCTACAATGTTTTTTATACCAGGATTATCAATATCAACAAAAATTTTCATTTTTTTAATTCCTTTCTTATTGATTTTTGAAAAATACCCCTTTAATATTTATGTTAGATATAAAATTTTTGTCAAGGGTTTCTTAAAAAATTTTACAATTTTTTTACAACGGTTCCAATGTTGCGGTAAAATGAGGTACCAAAGGATCTGCAGAAACTATTTTGAAACCTCTTAAATTTTGTTTATTATCTTTAACAATTTTAAAAATTTCTCCGACATACTCCAGATGCTTATAAGTATATGTTCTTCTTGGAATAGCAAGCCTTACCAAGTTTCTAATTGCTTCCTTACCGTACATTAGGGTGCCAACCTCTACAGATCTTATCCCTCCAACCCTATACAACTC
>JBKBIY010000024.1:0-12180 GCA_046294045.1 bacterium
GGTATTAGAGATACAATTAGCAAGGTTTGTTTCTTTAGAAAAAATAGTTATTCTAGGTAGGTATGTTAGTCTTCAAAATAAAGGGTTATTTATTATAACAATGCAAAGATCTAAAACGCAAAAAAATACCATTCAATTTTTAGAAGAAGAAAAATATTATTATGTTATTGATGATGTTGATTACATACAAAATGTAATTTTTGATAATAATAAAAATATTTTTTTATTAGGGAAGCTATACCCAAGGTATTTAAATGTACATCAAAATTATATAAATCAAGGGGTATTCATTTGTAAGCTTTTTTCTAACGGAAAAATTGATAAATCTTTTGGAAAAGATGGTTTTATAAAGTATTATGGTAAGTATTTTTCAATTAAACAATCAAATATAGTTATTGATAATTATGGAAATATGTATGTTTTAAATAATTTTACTACTACGATTCGTCAATTTAATGTTTTAAAATATAGATCTGACGGAAAATTGGATCATACTTTTGGTAAAGATGGTATTGCTACTATTTTGGAATTATATGAAACATATTGTGAAGATATTAAGCTAGATGATAATGGAAATATTTTTATTACTGGTAGTTTGGAAGGTGATGCTGGAAGATATCGCCATATGTTTGCTGCAAAATTTAAATCAAATGGGGAAATAGATAAGTCTTTTGGTAATAATGGCATTATAGTTTACAATAGAAGAAGTGCAGGTAAAAGTATTCTAGTAGATAAAAAAGGTAATGTTCTTGTAGCAGGTCAATGTTATATGGATAGAAAATCTTTTGTTACTCTTTGGAAGTATGATAAAAAGGGTTCTCCTATTCTAAGTTTTGGAAAAAATTCTGTTTTGCAAGAAAATGAATACAATTCCTATGCTCAATATTTAAATGTTGATGATAATAATAATATTTATATAGTGTACGAAATTTTTAGAAAAAAATCATTTAACTTAAATAAGCTTATAATCAAAAAGTATGATGAAAATGGAAATGTTGTAAAAACCTTTGGAAAAGATGGTAAAATTATAGTGGATATTAAAAATCTAGATGACACTTATTCAGTTCTATTTCTTGATGATGGTAATATACTTTTAGGTCAAACGTGGAAAAAATTAATGATTAAATTAATGAAGTTTGATCAAAATGGAAATTTAATAAAGAGTTTTTCAAATAATGGAGTATGGAATTACGATCTATATTTTTCAGGATTAATATCTTCCTCAGAATTAGAATCTCTTAAAAAAGATTATAAGAAGAGAGAGAAGAGAACTAGGATTTTATCAATAGAGGGAATAATTGCTGATCAAAATGGAAACATCTACATTTTATTATCTTTACGTAATAAAAATTTTGCACATCCAAGAAATTTTATAATAAAAGTTAATCAGTGATATTTTTGAATATTTTTATAAAATCTGATGTAAATCAGTTTTAATATCATACTTTTTACATTTCGTAAAGCAGGATTTTTGTAAAAAATATTACAATATAATAATTGAACAGTATAGGATACGGGGTATGGTATATAGAGGGTGCGGCATATAGAGGGTATGGTATATAGTAGAGCGTGGTATATAAAAAAGGTATAATGTGTAAAGATTGATTAAATAAAACAAGTTTAGGATCGGGAAAGGTAGGTGGTAATCGCAAAAAAGAAAAAGAGATATTTCCGAGGGTTATAAGAGAATTAATAAAGAAAGGAGGTAAAAAAATGACAAAAAGTATAACTCCAGAAAAATTATACGAAAAGATACTTAATAATGAAAATGTTATCGTAGTTGATTTAAGGAGTCCAGAAAAATTCAAAGCTCAAAAAATAGAAGGAAAATCTAATTCTAAAGTATTTAACATATATTACGCTACTATGCTTGAAACAGGTGAAATAGATAAAGATATGCAAAACTATATAAACAATAATTTCTCCAAAATGTTTTCTAAAAATGATGAAATATATACGGTTTGTGATGTAGGAGAAACCGCAAAGATATTTGCTAAAAATCTATCCGAATTAGGTTATAATGCCTATTTTGTTGAAGGAGGAATGAAAAATTGGTATAGATACTACGATTACAAAACTGTTATTGAAAATTCAGATTTGGCTATATATCAAGTAAGTAGGGTTTCAAGAGGTGACTTAAGCTGGGTTATCATTTCTAATGGTGAAGCTACTATAATAGATCCCTTAAGACACATAGATGAGTACATAAACTTTGTTAACTCTAAAAATGCTAAAATAAAATTTGTACTTGATACTCATATTCATGCTGATCATATAAGTGGGGGACCTGCTCTTTCTAAGAAGCTTAATGTACCTTACTATTTTCATCCCTACGACGGAATACATCCCATAGACATGGTTTTTGGAAAAGTGGATTATAACTATCTTAAAGATGGAGATGTTTTTGCATTGGGTAAAGTTAAGGTCGAGGTAATACATGCTCCAGGTCATACTCTTGGGCAAGTTGTATTTCTCGTGGATGGAAAGTTTTTATTCACTGGAGACAGTATATTTATTGAATCTGTTGCTAGACCTGATCTTGGTGGTAGAGGGGAAACCTGGGCTCCTATACATGCTAAAACTCTTTATAAGCTAGTAACAACTTTATCTGATGATGTTATGGTTCTTCCGGCTCACTTTAGTAAAGTTGAAGAAGCAAATGATAAAGGATTGTACGTAGAAAAGCTTGGAGTATTGAAGGAAAAGAATGAGGCTCTAAATTACCTTTTAACTAAAGGTACAGAGGAGTTTGTGAATTATCTTTTATCTAGTTTACCCCATTTTCCACCAGAGTATGTTGAGATAAAGAGAGTTAATGTTGAGCTTGTGGAAGTTGATGAGGAAAGAGCACAGGAATTAGAAACAGGTAAAAATATATGCGCACTGGCTCAAGCTTATGCAGAAAGTAAATAGTTAACATTATATCCAGGAAGGGGAAATTTTTCCTCTTCCTGGAACAAAAAAAGATATCTTTGATAAAAATGAAAGGGGGGTAAAATAATGGATTACGACATTCTTGTGGATGCAAGAGGATTGTCTTGTCCAATGCCTATAGTTAAAACAAAACAAGAACTTAATAAAGTTGAAAGTGGAAAGGTTATCAAAGTACTTGCTACAGACAAAGGATCTGTAAAGGATTTTCAAGGTTTTGTTAACGCAGATAAAAATTTAGAATTAATTAAGCAAGATGTCGAAAAAGATGATCAAGGAAAAGATGTATATGTTCACTATATAAGAAAAAAGTAATTATAAAAAATTAATAAAAAGGGAAGGAGGAGTAGGTAAATTTGATAAACATGGATGGACAGAGAATTCAGGAAAACGATTTAATGACAAAAATTTTGTCTTTAGAAAATGAGGTAAGTCAATTAAAACAACAATTGGCAGAGGTTATTGAAGGAAAAAACAGGGTTGCAATTGTTGTGTTTTCTGGTGATTTAGATAGGGTTTTAGCTGCTATGATAATAGCTACGGGGGCTGCCACTTTCGGTAAAGAGGTTAGCTTGTTTTTCACTTTCTGGGGAATAAACTCCATTAGAAAAAGAAAGATTTTTTCAGGTAAAAAGTGGCATCAAAAATTGTTTGCTCTTTTAAACCCGGATTCTTATTCTAATCTTCCTGTTTCTAAGATGAATTTTTTTGGTATGGGATCCTATATGCTGAAAATGATGATGAAAGAGAAACAAGTAGCTACATTAGATGACCTAATAAAAATGGGCAAAGAGCTTGGAATAAAATTTATAGCTTGTGAAATGTCTAAAGATGTGCTTGGCATAGGGGATAATGAATTGATAGAAGGAGTCGAATCCGGAGGAGTAGCTTATTTTCTTTCTCATGCTTTGAATTCTTCTATGACGATATTTATATAAATGTAATCAGGGGGGGGGTTTAATGTTAGAGAATGAAATTAAAATGATGAATAAGAGTGACAAAAAAGAACTTATAGCAAGGCTTTCGAGAATAGAGGGGCAAATAAGAGGAATAATAAGAATGATAGAAAATGAAGAGAGTTGTGAGTTGGTTATTCATCAGTTAGCCGCTGCTAATCAAGCTCTACACAAAGCCTTTGTAAATGTCATATCTAAAGTAATAAAAAACAATGTTAATTATGATTCTAAATCTTCCGAGAAATTAATTTATATAAGCGATTTATTAGAGAAATATTTGTAGCAGAAATAATTTTTAATATTTAGATTATTTTGAAATTTCATTTATAAATATTCATCAACACTATTAAGGGGGTGTTTTTTTTATGTTGGAGGATGTTAAGATGAATAAAAAAGAAGGTTTTAAAGATGTGGAGTTAAATAAAATAGATTTAAAGGGTAGTCCTTTACGTGGGTTAATAGGGGCTACTTTGGGGTTTTTTATAGGTTTTGCTGCTGTATCTCTTTATGGTCCTGCTGCTAAAAATATTAAGGATCTAATGGGATTAAGTGGTTTTGCTTTGGGGTTGCTGGTTTCAATTCCGTCTTTAACAGGATCTCTGTTAAGAATATTTGTTGGTTTTTGGGCTGATAAGGTAGGCGGAAAAATTCCTTTTCTTACCCTTTTTTCTATAGCTCTTATTGGAATGATTGGAATAGTGTATATATTATTCAATTTTTATCCTAATAATATTACAAAGGAGTTGTATGGTTATATTCTTTTATTTGGGGCTTTAAGTGGATTTGCTATTGCTGTTTATCCTGCTGGTATAACTCAGGTATCTTATTGGTATCCTAAGAATGTTCAGGGTACTGTTTTAGCTATAAATGCTGGAGTGGGTAATTTAGCTCCTGGTATATTTTCTATTTTGCTTCCTCTTGCTATTGGTAGTTTTGGTTTACCTGTGGCTTATGCTTTGTGGATGACGTTATTTATAATAGGTGTAATTTTGTATTATTTTTTGTCTGTGGATCCTTATTATTATCAGCTTATAAAAAGGGGTTTTAGTAGGGATGAAGCTATAAAGATATCTCAAGATAAAGGGATTGATATGTTCCCCTCGGATAATCCTGTTGAGTCATTTAAGAGAGCTTTAAGAAATTATAAAGTTTGGTTGCTAGTATTGTTTTATTTTGCTTCTTTTGGAGGATTTATTGCTCTTACTGCTTGGTTACCATCATTTTTTGCTATTTATTATGATTTGCCTATTGGTCAAGCTGGTGTTATGAGTGCCTTAGGTTTTTCAATATTAGCTTCATTAGCAAGAGTTTTTTATGGATATTTTACTGACAAGGTAGGAGGAGAGTTGTCCAATATCCTCTCTTTTATATTAATTCTTGTGGGTTCTATTTTTTTAGTACTATCAACAAAGATTGGTTTGTCATTTTTAGGTGTTATCATTATGGCATTGGGTATGGGTTTTGCTAATGCTTCTGTATTAAAATTGGTTGCTAAGTATGTACCTGAAAGTGTTTCTGGAGCAGGGGGAATGGTAGCAGGTTTAGGAGCATTTGGTGGATTCGTCTTTCCTCCTTTAATGGGAATATTTGTAGATATTATAGGAAAGGAAGGATATAGATATGGTTTCACTATATTCGCTATATTTTCAATTTTAGCCTTAATTATCTCATTTTATCTTTATAAAAAATTTCATCTGAAGGAAAAATAATGTAGGTATTGAAAAAGATAATGAAAACGGTCTTTGAAAACTTATGGAGGAGGTAAGCGATGAAAAAAGTTGTCATTCTAGGAGCAGGGGGTAGAGATTTTCATAATTTTAACGTTTTCTATAGAGGTAACAAAGATTATAAAGTAATATGTTTTACTGCAACTCAAATACCTTCAATAGAAAATAGAGTTTATCCTCATCTATTGGCGGGAGAAGACTATCCCGATGGAATACCTATTTATCCTGAAGAAAAACTTGAAGAGATTATAAAAAATTATTCTATTGATGAAGCGGTTTTTTCTTATTCAGATGTAAGCCATGTTTATGTTATGAATTTAGCAAGTAGGGTTTTGAAAGCAGGAGCAAATTTTAAATTGCTATCACCTAAAAGCACCTTTCTTTATTCCAATAAGCCTGTTATAGCTGTTACTGCGGTGAGAACCGGTTCTGGTAAAAGTCAAACCTCTAGAAAAGTAACCTCTATCCTTAAAAAAATGGGTTTAAAAGTTGTCGTTGTAAGACATCCTATGCCTTATGGGGATTTATCTAAACAAATAGTACAAAGATTTGAAACACCTGAGGATATAGTTAAACATAACTGTACAATAGAGGAAGGAGAGGAATATTTACCTCATATAAAAGAGGGGCATGTTGTTTACGCAGGTGTTGACTATGCAGAGATACTAAAACAAGCTGAAAAAGAAGCTGACGTTATAGTATGGGATGGAGGAAACAATGATTTTCCTTTCTTTTACCCCAATCTTTGGATAACGGTATTTGATCCTCATAGACCTGGGCATGAGTTAAACTATTTCCCTGGAGAAGTTAACGCAAGAATGTGTGATGTAGCTGTAATAAATAAAATTGATAGTGCAAAACCTGAAAATGTAAAAATTGTTGAAGATAATATAAAAAAAATAAATCCTTCTTGTACAATAATAAAAGCAAAATCACCTTTTAAAATAGAAAATCCTGATTTGATAGCTAATAGGAGAGTTGTTGTTGTGGAAGATGGACCTACTTTAACTCATGGTGAAATGTCTTTTGGTGCAGGATATCTGGTAGCTAAAAAATATAACTGCCAAATAATTAGTCCCTATGAATACGCTGTTGGTACAATAAAAGAAACATATGAAAAATATCAACAAGTTAGGGAAGTTTTACCCGCTATGGGATATTTCCCTCAACAAATAAAAGAACTTGAAGAAACTATAAATAGAATCCCAGCTGATTACGTAGTAATAGCTACCCCATTTGATATAACAAAATTAATTAAAATAAATAAACCTAGCGTATTCGTAGAGTACTACTTAGAAGAAGAGGGGTTAACTTTAGAACAAGTCATTAAAGAAAAGTTAGAAATTAAAATAAAAAATTAATCTATGGAAAAAACTGATAACAAAATAGGTTATATTTTTTCTAATCTTAGCTTGATTGAGGAAAACCTAAAAAATCTGTCCACGATGGGGTTAATAACTTTCGAAATATCCTCTTCTTTAACGCTAAAAGAAATGTATGATGAAGAATTCTATAAACAAGTATTTTTCAAGATTTCTGATATTTTACTAAGCTTAAGAGGGAAAATATATAGAAAAGAGGATATGCTTTTTTTTAATGAATACAGAGATGATCAAATAATACTTCTCTTAGCTTCAAAACCAAGATATAGAAAATCAATAGATGTATATACTTTAAAAATAGCAGCGATAAGGATAATGTCCGAAGTAAAAAGTATTATTCTTAAAGAAACAAGTAAAGAATTTGAAAAGATTAAAAATGTAGTTGACCATTTACTATATGGTTACGCTTTGATTAAGTACGATAAAAATAAAAGTATAAAAAGTATAATTTTTGATGCTTTCTCAGAAGCTTATTTAAGACAGAAATTTGATGAAATTGGAGAAAAAATTATCTCTATGGTTTCTCATGAGCTTAGAACACCGCTTACTTCCATAAAAGGATTTGCTGAAACCATACTTCAAGAAGACCTTTCAAAAGAAGAAATAAATAAGTTTGTTCAAATTATCTATAGTGAAGCTAATAGGCTTAATAATTTGGTTAATGCTATTCTTGATATATCCAGAATAGAAGCCGCGAAAGTGCATTTTAAAAAGAAAAAATTTGATCTAAAAGAAATTGCCGAAAATATTATAGAATTGGTTTATCCACGACTGAAAGCTTCAGATCTAGTCATAAATCGTGATTACGATGAAAATCAAAATTACACCGTTTTTCTTGATGAAGAAAAAGTTGAGCAAATCTTACTTAATCTGGTGGATAATGCTATAAAGTATACTCCTTTAGGAGGAGAGATAACAATAGGTTTAAAAAAACAAGATTCCGAAATTTTGGTGTATGTATCAGATACCGGAATAGGTATACCCGAGAAAGATAAACCGCATATATTTGAAAAATTTTATAGGACATCTGTTTCGATGTCCGTTGCCCCAGGTACTGGATTAGGTTTAGTTATAGTTAAATATCTTGTTGAAATTCTCGGCGGAAGAATTTGGTTCGAAAGTGAATTATCTAAAGGGACAACTTTCTATTTTACTTTACCTATTAGTGATCAAGGAAATTAATTAAAAAAGATTAAAAAAGAAAGAATAGGGAATCAAGGAAGTTAGTCTACAAAGTTTCAAAGAGGAGAGTTGATTTTTAGAGGTGTTATATTTTATAGATGGAATTTAAAGATAGAATTTAAAGAAGGCGCGAATAATCAAGAAAACTGATTTTACATTATTTTAGGTGAGTAAGGAAATTAATTTTACACCTTTTCAAAGAATACAACTGGTTTTTAAGTACTTTATGGACAGAGTTTTAGCTTTTATTTTATTAATTTTATTATTACCTTTGTTTATAGTTATTGCTTTATTGATTTATATTGATGATGGTTTACCTGTATTTTTTATTCAAGAAAGAGCAGGGTTAAATGGTAAGCCTTTTAAAATGTATAAATTCAGAACTTTTAAAGTGATACAAGAAGATAAAAGTATAAATACTTATAAGGGTGATCCGAGGATAACAAGGGTTGGTAGGTTTTTAAGAGAAAGTTCACTAGATGAGTTACCACAGTTATTAAATATTTTGTTAGGTCATATGAGTTTTGTTGGTCCTCGTCCTATGTTAGTTCAACAATATGAAGTACTTGATTCTTTTCAAAAACAAAGAGCTTTGGTGAAACCAGGAGTAACCGGATTAGCTCAGATAAATGGAAGAAATTTAATCCCTTGGGAAAAGAGAATAGAGTATGATTTGAAGTATATTAAAAATTTTTCAATTCTTCTTGACTTTTATATTCTATTTAAAACTTTTTTTGTTGTTTTAAAAAGGGAGGGGGTTTGGGAAAAGTAATTAAGCCATTACTGTTTGTGATTTATATTGTTGATAATAGGATAGTATCTTTCTAACATAATTTTGGGTTTCTGGAAAAGGAGGTATTCCTTTATATCTTTTTACATTTCCTGGTCCAGCATTATAGGCAGCCAAAGCTAAATCTACTCTTCCTCCAAACATATCTAGCATTCTTCTAAGGTATTTTGCTCCTCCCATTATGTTTTGAACAGGATCGAATGGATTTGATACACCTAATTCTCTAGCTGTACCTGGCATAAGTTGCATTAATCCCATGGCTCCTGCATGTGATCTTGCATTAGGATTAAACCCACTTTCTTGTTTAACCACTGCCTTAATAAGAGCAGGATCTAGATTGTATCTTCTTGCAGCTTCAAGAATTATTTGATCTATTCGATTTCTGGGAACGAAGTTTCCATTAAAACCAGGGTTTTGTAATCCACCAAATGGATACATTCCACTAGATGGAGACATTCTCCCAAATGGATATGCTCTACTAAATGGAGGTATTCCACCAAATGGAAGAACTCTGCCAAATGGAGATACACCACTACCAAAAGGAGATACTCCACCAAACGGATATGCCCCGCCAAATGGATACGTTCCCGTAGGATTAGAAGAATTCATTAATCCCCCATTCATGATTGTGTAAAGTAATAATTGTAGTAGAATCATCATAAGTTGGTTATTAATATTTCCTAATGGTGGGTAAGGGTTGTAAACAGGACTCCCAAACGAAAATGGATTTGTTAGTGTTGCTGCTAGTAATCCTCCTGCTACTCCACCTAAAACGGAAGATACTAGAACATTTGACAAATTATTTGCCCCTTGCGTAGAAGGTATAAAATTGTCATTAACTGATAAAGATGAAAAATTAAAACTGGTTACATTATTATTAAAATATATGGAAGTGTATTGCACAGAACTTGTTATTGCTGGATTTATACCAAACATTTTTTCCCCTCCTTTTTATTTGTTGTTTTTTATATATATGTACAAAATCTTAAAAAATTAAAACGATTAATTGTAAAAAATGTAAAAATTTTTTTAAATATTAAAAGCGTTTGTTAAATTTATTGTTAGAAATAAATTATTTTTACTTTTTTTTAACAAAAATTTAAGGGTGTAATAAAATTTTTGTATAATTATACAATAGAAGCAAAATAGAAAAGGAGGTAAGGTTATGTCTGGAATTAATCCTTCTGGAGTTAATCCAAATGATCTTGTAAACAAACTTTTTCAACAAGGGGCAAAACAAGTAGCTTCGACATTTGGAGCTATGTCAAATAAAACCCAAGATCAACAAAAATTGGAAAAACAAAACTATGATATTAATCAACAGTATAAAATTCTAGATAAGCATAATCAATCTCAAGAGCTTCAAAAAAATGCTCAACACTCGGGACTCGTGTCTCAAAGCTTAACCAATAAAGAACTTGAGCAAGATGAAGTACTATTTGATGAGCAATTACTAATAGAAGAAGGAGCAAGAGAACAGGGATTACTAAAAGGTTCTAGCGAAGTAGAAGTGGAAGAAAGTGATTACGACGTATCTTTAAGCTCCGTAACATCATCTCGCACCGAAGCAGATAAAAGAATATTTAAAGAACTTGCTTCAAGAGTAGGAGTTTCACCTGAGGAAATAGAACTGTCCGCTCGTCAGGAAGTAGAAAGCCAATTATCTACAAATAAAACTGAAATGACTCAACTAAAATTCCCCAACGAAACCTCCTATATGGAAACTAACATATATCAAGATTCAAAACCAGCAACCTCTACAATAAAAGAGGAAAAATTAATCGTTGTCGATAATAATCCTTTGGACATAGAACTAGCAGAAAAAGAATTTTAAACAACCAAACAAAGGATAACCTTTGAAATTATAAAAATATAATAATAAATGGACTTTAATAAACTTACCAAAAGTGTAAGGGAATCTCTTTTAAGAGCTCAAAAATACCTTGAAGATTATAAAAATAATCAACTAGATCTAGAATACTTGTACCTTGCTTTTCTTGATGATGAAGATAATATAATTTACAGAATCTTACCTAAATTTGGGATAAATCCCCAATTATTTAAAAGCCAACTCAAGAAAGAGATAGAATCTAAACCTAGAGTTTCTTACATTTCAAGTCAAATATACATAACTCCTGTTCTTAATGAAATTTTTGAAATTGCTGATAAACATAGAAGATTCCTTAAAGATGAATATCTTGCCACTGAACATATTCTATTAGCTACCATAGAACATGGAAAAAATTCTGTAGCAAAATTTTTAAGACAATATGGTGTAAATATTGAAACTTTTTTGAATGTACTTAAGGAGGTAAGGGGGTCGCATAGGGTGGATAGCGCTACTTCTGAAGAAAAATATCAAAGTCTTAATAAGTATGGTATAGATCTTACTGATCTTGCTAGAAAAGATAAACTCGATCCTGTTATAGGTAGAGAAAAAGAAATTCAAAAATGTATAGAGGTACTGTCCAGAAGAACTAAAAATAATCCTGTTTTAATAGGGGAGCCAGGAGTAGGAAAAACTGCAATAGTTGAAGGAATAGCTCAAAAAATAGTTAAAAATGAAGTCCCAGAAAATTTAAGAAATAAAAGGCTTATAAAAATGGATTTAACAAGGATGCTCGCAGGTGCAAAATATAGAGGAGAATTTGAAGAAAGATTAAAAGCTGTGCTTGATGAAGTCAAAAGTTCTAATGATGTAATATTATTTATAGATGAAATACATACTGTAGTGGGTGCAGGAGCTGCTGAAGGCGCTATAGATGCTTCTAATATACTTAAACCAGATCTAGCTAGAGGAGAAATACAATTAATAGGTGCTACTACTATTGATGAATACAGAAAATACATAGAAAAAGATTCTGCCTTGGAAAGAAGATTTCAGCCTATCCTTGTTGAAGAACCTACAGTTGAGCAAACTATAGAAATCCTTAAAGGTCTAAAATCCAAATATGAAGATTTTCATAAAGTAAAAATTACCGATGATGCTATTACCTCCGCTGCTATATTATCTCAAAGGTATATAACAAATAGGTTTTTGCCTGATAAAGCTATTGATCTAATCGATCAAGCTTGTGCAAAAGTTAAAACACTACACCAAAACGTCCCTTCTCATATAAGTCAACTTGAAGAAAAAATTAAAGAATTAAATAACCAAATAAATTATTATGTACTTAATTCAATGTATGAAGAAGCAGCAAAAACTCAAATGG
>JBKBIY010000025.1:0-12154 GCA_046294045.1 bacterium
ACATTTTATGAGGAAAATAGTAGAAGATAAGAGGATTAGTGAAGATATAAGAGTAGCAGCAGAGAAAGTAATAAAGGTTTTGAATGAGTATGTAATGGATAATAATGTAAGGCTTGAGTTTCATGGGAGTAAGTTCCCAGAAGCTAATGGGGTATCCATAGAACTACCACTTTATAGATCAATAAATTATAGCTATCAAAAAACATCGTTTTCCCAAAATTCTAAATGGGATGAGTTTGTTAATAAATTGAAGGAAATAATTAAATAAAAAAAGGATAAGGATGGTAAAGATTTTGTTTTGTTTTATTGTGTTTTTTTTTGTTACGAATTTTCTCTGGGCAAAGGATTTTGAATTATCTTCTACAGTTAAATTTCAATCTCATTCGAAAAAAATTAATTCGAAGAAAATTGATAACATCATAACTTTATTTTCTAAGCTTAATTACTCTGTAACTCAAAAAGAAGATTTTTTAAATCTTACACTTATTTTGTACGATGTAGAAGTTAAGATTTATGAAGAAGATAAGATTATATCACAAGAAAAATATCCTAAGTATTTTAAAACATTTGTTTATTTAGTAAAAGCAAATTCTTCGAATTATTACGAAATTTTGGACAACAACCCTAAAGATTTGAATCCTTGGAGTTTTGTTAAGCCTTTGTTATTGCTATATCATTTAAAAAATTATCATTTAAAAAATTATCATTTAAAAAACGTTTCAACTCTTTGTTTGGTTGGAAATGAAAGCAAAACAATTTTTCAAAAATTTGATTCCCGCTACACCATAACCGAAAAAATGAATAATTTAACTATTTCTAACGGTAAAATTGAATTTAAAAAAGATTCCATAGAATTGGAAATGGAAACTTTCATACCCAAAGGTTTTTCTAAAGAAGTTGATTTTGAAATAAAATCTCATTTAACGGCAAAACTTCAAAAAATACAAAACAAATAAAAAATTTTTTGATTAAAATTAAATTATATGAATGATAATTGTGAAATTTTAAAAGTATCATGGGGTAGACATAGTAAGGTGATTCATTATAGAAATTCGGTAAAAAAAATTTTTTTAAGTTCCCAATTTCATTCAAATTTTATAAAGGAAGTTAGGGCTTTAAAAAAGCTTCAAAAATACGATTTTGTCCCTAAACTTATAAAATACGATGAAAAGGAATTATCCGTAGAAATGGAAAAAGTGGAAGGAATGGACTTATACTCTTTTTTAAGGGAATTTAATAAATTATCTTCAGAATCGAAAACTACAAAAATCTGGAAAACGTTTCAAATAATCTTAAGAATCTGCTTTATTTTGGATCTAGAAGGTATTTACAAAGATGAATGGAATAGACCTTTTAAACATGTTATTTTTACCGATAAATGCGTTAAAATAATAGATTTTGATAGATCTCTTTTTTATAGTTCAAAAAGAAATTTAACACAGTTTTTGTCATTTGTTTTAAATTTTTTTAATCTTTCTAAGGATGAAAGAATTAAGAACTTAGCTGTAAAGTTTAGCAAACTTTATGATAAATATTTAAATTTGCGAGGGTAGTTTTATTACCAGAAGAAATCTTTTTTTTCTTCTTCTGCGTGCAGTAGTTCTTCTGGGTGATCTGTGAGTTGAATTGCCATTTGTCTTGTTATGTGTCCTTCTTGAATTAGTTTTTTAAGGCTTTTTCCAAAGGTTGTCATACCATCGTATTCTCCATTAAGAATATAATCGTATATTTTAGGTATTTCGTTATCTCTTATTAATCCTTTTATGGTGGGTGTGGATACCATTATTTCTATTGCTGGCATTAGATTACCTGTTTTTATACTTGTTATTAATTTTTGGCATATAATGGAGTTAAGGGAGTTCATTATAGCTTCTTTTGCCATTTCGCGTTGATTTTCCCTGAACATGTCAATTATTCTGTATATTGTTTTTATTGTGGAGTCTGAGTGTATGGTGGTGATAACTAAGTGTCCGGTTTCAGCTGCGTTTATTGCTAAGAAGGCGCTTTCGGGATCTCTTAATTCTCCAAGGAAGATTACATCCGGGTCCTGTCTTAAGGCATCTTTAAGCCCTCTTTCAAAAGATATGGTATCTATGTTAATTTCTCTTTGAGTAATGAAGGATTTTTTATCTATAAATACATATTCTATGGGATCTTCGATGGTTACTATTCTTTTAGGGTAATGTTGGTTAATGTACTCTATGATAGCTGCGGCGGTGGTAGTTTTTCCGCTTCCAGCTGTACCAGAGATAAGTATTAAGCCTCTTTGTTTTTCTATTATTCTTGTAATAAGTTCACTTGGAAGATTAAGTTTTTCAAAATTTTCGGGGGGTTCTAATATTTTTCTTGCAGATATTCCTATTTTACCTTGTGTTTTGAATACATTAATTCTGAATCTTATGTTACCTAGGCTTATTGCGTAGTCAAATGATCCATTAATTTCTAATTCTTTTAGTGATCGAGTGTCGAAATTTTCTTTAAGAATATGTATCATATCATCTTCGTTTATTGGTTTTTCACCGAAGAATACCAGTTTTTTGTTTATTCTGTAAGCAGGTTTGGAACCTACTTTTAAGTGTAAATCTGTTGCATTTACTTCTCTATCGTTCATTACCTCAAGTAGTTTTAAAAAATTGTACATATATCCTCCTTTATATTCTTTAAATTATTTCATCTATGAAATTTGTTAAGGAATTTACCATATTTTCTATGATTTTCCCTTGATAGATTTTTAGCATAGTTTTTACTTTTTTGACACTTTCTAGTATTTCTGTTTGAGGGATTATCTTTATGAAGATGTTAACTAAGTTTTGGTCTAGTTTATTTTTTTGGGCGTCTTCATTAAGAATGGATATTGCTTTTCTGAATGAGTATCCTGGTCTATATGGTCTATCTATTATGAGGGCGTCAAAGGTATCGGCTATGGCTAATATTCTACTTGCTAAAGGTATTTGGGATTGTTTATAACCGTACGGGTATCCTTTACCATCAAGTCTTTCATGATGGAGTTCCGCTATATCTACTATTTCTTTGATAAATTCATATATTGGATTTAGGATATTTTTTAATTCTTTAACATGAAGTTTTATTATTTCGAATTCTTCGTTTGTAAGTTTTGTTTTTTTATTTATAATTTCATCGGGTATAAGGATTTTTCCTATATCATGTATTAAGGCGGATTTGTATATTTTATCAATTTCTTGAGGATCTAAATTTAATTGTTTAGCTATGTTATAGCTTATAAGTGCTACTCTGTAGGAATGATCAAAAGTGTATCTATCTTTTTTCTCAAGTATATCAACTATTAGAAGTATAAAGGTAAGTATTTGGTTTTCAATATAATCTTTATCTTGCAAAGATAAAAGTAGAATAAGTAAAAATATAAAAAGGTAGATTTTTGATGTTAAGTATGAATAGAATAGAATTACGAAAAATATTAAATTAAATAGTATTTCCCAGAATATTTTTGTTGTTTGAAAATGCTCGGCTAGTTTATTTTGAGAAATAATAAATTTTTTTATATAGGAGTTTAGGTGCAGATTTTTGTAATAGTTGTATAGGTAAAAAATAATTTTTTCTAATAAAAACCAGCTAAAAAGAAATATTGAAATAAAAAAGAAAATGTTTTTAGGTAATGGAATGTAGGAAAAAAAGTTGTACATCAATGAAAAGAGTATAATATTAGTTGAGTATTCAAGGTTAAGAAAGGAATTTTTTTGGTTATTTATTTCTTTTTGTAATTTTTCAAGAGGAGGAAATCTATCTTTCCCTATGTATGGAAGTTCGAAATTTTTAAAACTATTGATGATGTGGTATATTAAAATTGCTATGTTGTATATCACTAAGCTATATATAATGTTGTCGAAAATTGTTAGTAATAGGAGAAAAATTTTGGATAAATCGAGTGAAATTGTATTATTTTTATAAAGATTGAATTCTCTTTTTAGTGCTACGGATATTATCATTAGTGATATATCTAGGAGATATTTTGTGGGCGGTAAGTTGCTAAAAAGTAGAAAAAATATAACTAGAATTGAGCTAGCAAATAGTATATAAATAGAAAAATTTTCTAAACTAACTGCTTTTGAACTATTCATGTTATTATAAGGTTTTCTATTTGGTTAAATAGTGTTTCTAGATCTTTGTCATTTATTATTACTTTATCTGCTTTTTTTACTTTTTCTAGGGGATTGGTTTGGTTTTCTATAATCTTTAGTGCTAATTCTTCTGATATTTTATCTCTTTGTATTATTCTTTTTAGGGATATATTTGTGGGGCAGAAGATTACCCATACTTCATCAAATAGGTATTCCAATTTTTTTTCATATAGGAGGGGAATTATGAAAAAGCAAAGATGCTTTTTGTATTTTGATTGAGCTACTTTTTTTTTAATCTTTAGTACTTCGTTTATTACGATTGGGTGTATGATGTTTTCAAGAAGTTCTTTTTTTTCAGGGTTGTTAAATATTACTTCTTTTATACATTTTTTTATAAGTCTATTATTTTTGACGCATTCTGGTAAAATAGATTTTATTTGTTGTTTAATTTTTTTGTATTTAGGTGAGGAGTATATGGTGGATACGAATTTATCTGCTTCAAAAACAAAGAATCCTTTGTTTTGGAGATATTTCCCTACGGTGGTTTTTCCACTACCTATGTTACCTGTTATTCCTATGTATTTTAGCTTATTCATTTAGTTTTATTGTTTTATCTATAAGGAAAACCGGTATTTCTTCTATTATGGGGAAGAGGATATTACATTTTGGGCATTTGTAACCGCTAATTTCTTGGTTTTTTATCTTTGATAAAAGCTCATCATCTGTTTCTTGATTAAAAAAGTATTTTTCTACGAATTCAAGATCTGATTTACATATGGGGCAGCATAAGATCTCTAGTAGTTCTATATATTTTTTCATAAATTTTACCTCCCTTATTGAGAAAATTTCTCCATATTTTCATATTTTTCCTATATAATTTTCTTTCTTTATATGGAAACAGGGGTAAGTTGTTATAAGAAGGTAATCAAGGTAATACATAGAAAAAATAAAAGACAGGAGGAAGGTAGTATGTTATTAGCTGGCTCAATAATAGGTGGCAATCTACTTAATATAGATGAAATATTAAAATTATCCCAAGAAGCTAATGTAGATTGGCTTCATATAGATGTAATGGATGGAAATTTTGTACCTAACTTAACAATGGGAATTGATTTCCTTAAAAAGATAAAAAGTAAAACTTTTTTACCTATTGATGTACATTTGATGGTACAAAATCCTGAAAAATATTTAGAATATTCTCTTTATTGTGATATGATAAATTTTCATATAGAAACTACTTTTTTCCCTTTTAGAATGATTGAGCAATTTAAGAATAAAAATCCTAACATAAGGGTAGGATTAGCTTTTAACCCTATTACCTCTGTTGATGTATTAAAATTTTTGGAGGGTTATATTGACAATGTTTTAATAATGACAGTTGAACCTGGTTTCTCTGGACAAAAATTTATATATAACATGTTACCAAAAATAGAGGAGGTTAACAAAATTATAAAAAATTGGAAAAACGAGATTTTTATCTCTGTTGATGGAGGAATAAATGAACAAACTTTAGAATTAGTTTTAGCAAAGGGAGCTAACTTTATAATTTGTGCTTCTTTTCTTTATCAAGACTATTCAAAAATCAAGGAAAATGTTATAAAAATTAAGAATAACAAAATGAAAAAATAAAAAAACTGATTAAAGAAAGAGGTGTAGATTATGCCTAGAAAAAAACAAAAAATGGATAATAACGAAAATCAAAATTCTAAAATCAAAAAAAATCCTAAAAAAGAAAAAGATATCAAAGAAAGTATAGAAGATGAAGAACAAAATATAGAACTTAGTAAAGATGATGATGAAGAATTAAACATATATAACCTTAGTGACCTTGATGATCTAGAAAAATTAGAAGAAGAAGATTATTCCGAAGAAGATACCGATTTCTTTATTTCAGAGGATGATTTAATTATCTGTCCAAATTGCGGTGAAATTATAGAAATTGAAAGATTAAGACTACTAGAAGAATGCCCTAATTGCGGACTACATATATCCGAATTTGAAGAAATAGAAAAATACGACCAAGTTTTTAACGAAAAAGAAGATGAAGAATGGTAAAATAAAGGTTTTTTATTTTTAGTATAGAATTTTATAAAAAATGAGTAATGAGATAATTTTGCTAACATCCATTCTAGGGGGATCAATAATAATAGCAGTAATCATTTTTATCTCCCTTAACACATTCTTTAACTCACTTAATAGTAAAGTAGATAAACTATTAACCACAACAGAAGAATTAAATCATACTCTTAGAAAAATACAAGAATTAATGGAAAGCTCAAAACCTATCATCTATAATTTTCAAGAAGTTTCTAGCAACATAAAAAAAATCACAAACAATGTCTCTGAAATAACTTCGGACATAAACTTTATCACCAGAAAAGGTAGGAATGCCATAGAAACCGCTGAAAAAATAGGAGTACAAGGGTTACAAAAAATTAGCGATTACATCAAAAAAGCCCTTAATTCCAAAAAATAGGAGGTGTTAAAATTGAAAAATACCGGAGATATAATAGGAGCTTTCTTAATAGGTGTAGCTGTCGGAACAGTTATAGGAATACTATATGCTCCTCAAAGTGGAGAAGAAACAAGAAAATTCATCTCTGAAAAAGGTACTAAAACTATCGAAGAACTAAACAATAAAATACATCACCTAAAAGAAGAAATAGAAAAACTAAAAAACGAAGCTTCTAAAGTTACTAAGCAAGTTTTGGAAAACATTTCTCATAAATCTGACAAATCTGATCAATCCGAAAAAGAAGCATAAAGAAAAACAAACTCCGCTTGGGGAAAAAAGCGGAATAAAAATTACCCCTCGTATTAAAAAACATGAACATAGAAGTTAAAAGTCAACAAATAGAAGATTTATTCCTTATAGAAATAGAAGGAGAGGTAGACACCTATACCTCCTCAAAAATAAAACAAGATATCCTTAAACTTGTTGAAAAATCCTCTTTCATTATAATTTCTATGGAAAAAGTTAAATTCATAGATAGTACCGGATTGGGAATATTAATAGGAATTCTTAAAAAAGTAAAAGAAAAAGAAGGAGAAATGGTAATTGTTTCCACTAATTCATATATAAATCAAATTTTTGAAATAACAGGTTTATACAAGGTATTTAAGATAGTAGAAAGTATTCAACAAGCTGTAGATCACCTAAAAAAAAGTAAAAATCAAGAATAATCGGGGAAAGGTTTATATTATAATGCTAAATATAAACCTTCAAAATAAAAATGCTTTAATAACAGGGGCTTCAAGAGGCATTGGTAAGGCTATAGCAATAAAAATGGCTCAAGCAGGAGCTAATGTGGTAATTAATTACAAATCAAGTAAAAACGAAGCTGAAAATTTGGCTAATGACTTATCTAAAAATTATGATATTAAAGCTTTAGCTATACAGTCTGATGTATCCAATATTGAAGAAGTAAAAAAGATGAAAGAACTAATATTAGATCAATTAGGTCCTATTAGCATACTGGTTAATAATGCAGGCGTAACACAAGACAAACTTTTAAGAAATATGACACCTGATACGTGGGATTATGTTATAAAATCAAATTTATACTCGGTTTATAACACTTGTAGCGTATTTATTGATGATATGATTAATTATAGATGGGGTAGGATAATAAATATTTCTTCGATAGTGGCTTTAATGGGCTCTGCTGGACAAGCTAACTATGCTGCTTCAAAATCTGCCCTTATAGGTTTTACTAAATCCATAGCTAGGGAATACGCTAAAAGAAATATAACTGCTAACGTAGTTTGTCCCGGATATATAGAAACTGATATGACTGAAAAACTTGCTCCTAAGGTAAAAGAAGCTATTATAAACTCTATTGCAGTGGGAAGACCTGGTAATCCCGAAGAAGTTGCTAATTTAGTAGTTTTCCTTGCTTCAGATCTTGCTTCTTATATTACAGGAGAAGTTATAAATATAAGTGGCGGCTTGTATATGTAAGTGTTTGCAATTATCTCCTTTAACGTTGTTATTTTTCTTCTTTTACTTATAGGCTCTATATTTGTAGGGAACCTAAATAATTTTGACCAAAAATTTTTTAAACACATAATATCTGTTTTGTTAGGATTGGGTTTTTACGTATTAATTTCTCTGGGAATTATAAGAGTGAACGGTTTAGTTAAATACTCGCCTTATATATGGTTATTTTCGTTTTTTATTATTGTAATTAACTTGTTTATAGGTACTGAAGTTAATGGTTCAAAAGCTTGGATATACGTAGGTAATTTTTCTTTTCAGCCTGCTGAGTTATCTAAGCTGTCATTGGTTTTATTATTAGCCTGGTTAATAAATATTGTTGAGAATAGAGTTTTATTTTTTTTGATTTGCTTAGGGTTAGCGGGTTTAACGGCCTTACCTATATTTTTGCAACCAGATTTAGGGTTTACTATTTTACTCTTTTTTTCTAGTTTAATAACTAGCTATTTAGTAGGTGTAAATGGTTTAATTATTTTGTTTTTTTTAAGTGTTAGTATTTTTGTGGGAGGATTGGTTATGAAACCTTATCAATTGGAAAGACTGATTACTTTTTTGGATCCTTATAGGGATCCGTTGGGTAGTGGTTGGCAAACTATTCAAAGTGTTAACTGCGTAATAAATGGGGGTTTATTTGGTAATGGGATAGGTAAGGGTATGATTTCAAGATTGGGGTTTTTACCTGAAAAGGATACAGATTTTATTTTTTCTGTTATCTGTGAAGATATGGGATTGTTAGGGGCTATTTTTATTATATTTTTGTTCATGATTTTGTTATTTTTGATGATTTGGGTTTATGGGTTTGTAAGGAAGATGGATGAAAAGGTTATGGTTGCGTTTGTTTTCAGTGTTATTTTTGTGCAAAGTTTTATAAATATAGGGATGAATACTATGTCTGCTCCTGTTACTGGGCTTCCTTTACCTTTAATTAGCTATGGAGGGACAAATATGGTTATAACTTTGTTTTTACTTGGGATCGTTAATGAGATAATGATTAGGAATTTGGAGTTTAGGAAGATAGAGAAATGGATTTATTGATATGGCAGTAGTTTTTATCGTTGCTGCTATATTCTTTGCTTCTATTGAGCCTTTAATTGTTAAGTTTGGATATAATTCTTTTGTTTTAAATCCTTTTTTTGTTATATTTTTTAAGCATTTGGTTGGTGGTATTGTAGTTATTCCTTTAACAAGTTTTTTAGGAAATAAATTTAGATTTTTAGGAATAGCGGAAATTCTAGAGATTTTCAAGGTATCTTTTTTACTGCTTTTTACTACTTCTATGATGATAATTTCTTTAAAATTTATACCTGCTGTTGTTATGTTGACAATATTTACTTCTACTCCTGCTTTTGTTAGTATTATTAATTTTTTGAAGGGTAGAGAAAGGGTTACGGTATTTTTTTGGATTGGATTTTTCATAGCTTTTTTAGGTATTATGCTTTTGCTTGATGTCTTTAATAGGGTATTTTTGATTGACGGGGAGTTTTTTTTGGGTGTTTTATTGGCTTATAGTGGTGTTTTAGCTTCAAGTTTGTACAGAACCACTTTAGACGATTTGACTGCTAAATATACTCCTATTGTGGTTTCAACTTATATTTTTTTGATAAATTCTTTTGTGGTGTCTTTATTATTTTTGATTTTTTTATTTATGGGAAAAATAGGTTTTGAGATGGTTACTAAGGAGGTTTATATAGGTATTTATGGTGGGATGGCAGGGGTATTGGCAAATATATCTTTTTTATATGCTCTTAATATTTTGGGATCTACTAAGGTGTCCATTTTAAATATGCTTCAGCAACCTACCATTATTCTTTTATCTTCCATTTTTTTAAAGGAAAAATTGATGTTTAGCCAAATAGTGGGAATAATTTTGGTATTAATCGGAGTGAATCTGGCTGTTAGAAAAGTAATTTCTCAAAAAAAGTAGGATTATTTGTATTTTTATCAAATATATATTAGAAAACTTCATAGAGGAGGGAGGGGTAGTATATGGTAAAAAGAAAGATGATTGTTTTCGTAGTTATTATAGCAGCTTTATTTTTAATGGTTGGTTGTAGCTCACTTTTTAAAAGTAGTTTTAAATGGTCTTCGGTAAATAATCCAACGGGTACTAATGTTTTATCAACGTGGGCTAGAAAATATAGCACTAGTTTAAGAGATTCTGCTAATTTTATATTACCAGTTAACGATGGGTATATTATTAGTGGTTTGGTAGAGGTACCTACAGGAGGAGTTGATGGGTTTGCTATCAAAACGGATCCAAACGGGCAAATTATTTGGCAAAAGTCTTATGGTGGAGAAGAAAATGATGTTTTAAAATTTACTATACCTACTTCGGATGGTGGTTTTGTTCTTCTTGGTGAAACTTCTTCTTTTGCTGTTAATAATGGTGGAATAATTGCTATAAAGGTAAATTCTCAAGGAGATATTCAATGGGCCAAAGCTTACGATAGTCAAAATCAGGATTTCGTCAATTTTGTATTTCCGATTTCAGATGGTATATTAATTGCTGGTGAAAGTGGAGGTAAACCGTTTTTAGCTAAGATATCTTATCAAGGGGAGCTTAACTTTTGGAAAATTTTCGTAACTGGTAACCAAGGTATGGAAGGATTCAGGAGCGTAGTTAATGTTAACGAAGGTGGGCAAGATTACTACATTCTTGGAGGTTGGGGTTATTTCCATCCTAATGAATACGGTATTAGTGACGGATTTATTGTTAAAGTCAATGCTTCAAATAATCAAATAATTTGGGCTAAAAGTATAAGGAAGAATGATATTAACGATAATAATCATAGCACCGATGTTATTAGTTTTGTGGTGCCTGTGGATGATGGGTACGTTTTGCTTGGAGAAACGGGTTACCAAGCTTACGAATTATCTTTTATGAAGATCGATTTAAATGGAAACTCTATTTGGGCTAAATATTTTGATGTACCTCTTGATCCTGCTAATTTTATACCCACGGAAAATGGATTTCTAATATTAGCTGATGATAGAGAATCTCATCTTTATATAATTAAAACTCAAAATAATGGACAAATAGAAGATGTAAGAAGATTTAATTCACCAGAGAATAATCCTGTAACTGCTGCTTTTTTGAATTATTCTTATTTTAATGGATTCGTGTTTGTAGCTAACTTTTCTCCTTTGCCTCCTAGTAATATTATTAACAATAATATTTTGAATAATTTTGTTTCTGGTACCGAAGATTTCGTAGTTGTTAAAAATGATCAAAATGGTTTCCTAGATCCTGGTACTTTGCAATACGAAACGATAAATAATATTATTTCTAATGATTATCAACCTATTATCGAGGACGTAGATTTGCAAATTTCTGATGGGACTATTAATGTTAATAATGTAAGCAATCTTATTACAGTAGGTAATCCTAATTTTCAAGTTGATTTATTGAATCCTCAATAATATTTTAAAAGTAAATAATAGCTGTATATTCTCCTTTGTTTATTAGGTTTTCTTCTTTTATTTCTTCAAGTTTTTGATAGAATATTTTTTGATTTAATTTGGTTAATTCATGAAGAATGAGGATGTAGTTTTGGGGAAATATTTTTTGTAGGTTTTTGATGGTTTTTTGTATTCTATGACAAGATTCAAAGAAAACCGCGCTTTTTACGTAGGATGGTATGTTTTTTAAGGTTTGTAGGTATTTATTTTTTTTGTCAAGGAATCCGAGGAATATGAAGGGGGTGTGTGGTAGGGGGCTAAGAGAAAGTGCAGCGCATAGAGCACTTGGACCTGGGACAATTTCCAAAGTTACATTATTTTCTAAACAGTATTTTACTAAATTTAAGGGAGGATCCTCTATGTTTGGACTACCTGCTGAACTTAAAAAACCTACTTTCTCATATTTACTTATTATCGACAAAATTTTCTCTCTTTTTTTATCCCAGTCCCATTCATGATAATGAATCATTTTTTTGGAAATATTGAAATAGTTAAGAAGTTTTATACTTTTTGAAGGATTTTCTGCTAGTATTACTTCTACTTCTTTTATTTTTTCAAGAAAATTAAGAGAAACATCTTTAAGATTACCTATGGGAGTGTT
>JBKBIY010000026.1:0-6108 GCA_046294045.1 bacterium
AAGGATGAGTTAATGGCTTTAGCCAAAGACTATATAAGAATGAGTATAGCTAAGCTTAGAACATACAAAAGTCCTGAACCTTATAGGCCTGAGGAAGAAATTTCAAAGAAGATCTTAGTTATAGGTGGAGGGGTTGCTGGGCTTACAGCAGCTTCTGAGTGTGCCAAGGCAGGATATGAGGTTGTTTTAGTGGAAAAGGAAAAGGAATTGGGTGGTTTTGCAGCAAAAATGAAGGCACATTGTGAGGTTAAGCCACCATATAAGAATTTAGTTGAACCGATTGTAAAGAGCTTAGTTTCTGAAGTTGAAAGTAATAGTAACATTAAAGTATATAAAGGGGCAACAGTTTCACAGATTTCAGGTGGACCTGGTTTATATCAAGTGAAAATAAAGGTTGGGGGGAAAGAAGAGGAAGAGAAAATTGGAGCTATTGTATTAGCTGTGGGATTTAAACCCTATGATGCAAGTAAGCTTGAGCATTTAGGGTATGGGCGCATATCAAATGTGGTAACCAATGTTGAGTTTGAGAGAATGGCTTTTGAGGGGCAAATTAAAAGGCCTTCTGATGGAGGGGAGGTAAAAAGTGCTTTATTTGTACTTTGCGCCGGGCAAAGGGATGAGAATCATTTACCTTACTGTTCCAGTTATTGTTGTTTAGCAAGTCTAAAGCAAGCTAAGTATATTCGTGAGCTTGATCCTGAGGCTAAGGCATATATCATATATGATTACATGAGGACAATGGGAATTTATGAGAATTTTTATAAGACCCTTCAAGATGATCCTGGAATTTTTATGACCAAGGGCCAAGTTGAGAGTATATCTGATGGTGAAAATGGTAAGGTCAAGGTAGTCGTAAATAACACTTTACTTGGGGAAAAGATAGAGATTGAGGTAGATTTGGTGGTATTAGCTATTGGCATGGTACCTGTTACAGCTGATGAGGCGGTTCTTAATTTAGAATATAGACAAGGTCCGGCTTTACCTGAGCTTGAGCTATTTTATGGATATGCTGATTCAAATTATATTTGTTTCCCCTATGAAACAAGGAGGACGGGAATTTATGCAGCTGGAGCTGTTCATCAACCCATGACAATTGATCAGGCTATAGAGGATGCGAGGGGGGCAGCTTTAAAGGCCATTCAATGTTTGAAGGCTATAGAGGTGGGTCATGCGGTGCATCCAAGAACATGGGACTATGCATATCCTGAGTGGGATTTAAAGATGTGTACCCAGTGTAAGAGATGTACTGAGGAATGTCCCTTTGGGGCATTAAATGAGGATGAAAAGGCTTTCCCCATACCTTTTATTACCCGTTGTCGTAGATGTGGTACCTGTTTTGGTTCCTGTCCGCAGAGGATAATTAATTTTAAGGATTATTCCATTGACATGATTGGTAGTATGATTAAGGCTACAGAAATGCCAGAGCAAGGTTATGAGCAGTATAGATTTATGGCCTTTGTTTGTGAAAATGATGCTTATCCTGCATTGGATATGTTAGCTTATAAAAGAATAAGTATACCTGTATCTTTTAGAGTTATTCCAGTAAGATGCTTAGGAGCAGTTAATGTTGCTTTTATAAAGGATGCAATGAGCAAAGGATATGACGGTATATTACTACTGGGATGTAAATATGGAGAAAACTATCAATGCCACTTTATTAAGGGAAGTGAATTAGCTAATAGAAGAATGGAAAATGTGCAGGAAACCTTACAGCAATTAGCTTTAGAGATGGAGAGAGTTACCATTGATACTGTTGCCATTGACGAGTTAGAAAAGATGGTAAATAAAATGAGAGAGTTTGCAGAAACCATTAAGAGTTACGGTGAAAATCCATTTAAGGGTTGGTAAGGAGGATTACATATGGCTATGGAAACATTAAAAGTTGATGCAGATTTAGTAGCTATTAAAGAGATTCAATCCGTTGGTGGAGACACTGTAAAGAAATGTTATCAATGTGCTACCTGTTCCAGTGTATGTCCATTAGCTCCTGATGAGGCGCCTTTTCCAAGGAAGCAGATGATTTTAGCTCAATGGGGGTTTAAAGAAAAGTTATTATCAGATCCAAGTATTTGGCTATGTCATCAATGTGGAGATTGTACTAAATATTGTCCGAGAAATGCGCGGCCTGGAGATGTTTTAGCAGCTCTTAGACTCATGGTAACTAAAGAGTTAGTACCTTTCAAATTTATGTATACTTTTTACAATAATCTTTGGGGATTACCTATTTTGGTACTTATTTCTCTTATGTTTATATTACCAGTTATGTTTTTAGTTTTTGGTGGAGTGCCGGATTTTACTGATCCTAATAGTTTCCCCTATGGGGAGATTCATTACAAAATTGGTTTTATAGATTTACCAGCAAGGGTATTAATGATTGATTTGATTTTTGTACCCTTAGCTATACTGGTGGTAATCTTAATGGCTAATGCAGTAAATAGGATGTGGAATAAATATTTGGATTATTACAATATTCCTCAGGCTTATAGATATGGATTTGTTACCATAGTGCAGAAATATTTAGTTTCTGCCATTAAAGAAATTTTAAATCATAGCAGATTTGAAAAATGTGGGGCAAATTCTTGGAGAGCAACTCCTCACAAAATGTTACTTTTTGCTTTTATAATACTTTTTATTGTTACTGGCACTGTATTTGTTTTAGCAGATCTTTTTGGAATGCATACTCCCTGGAATCCCTTTACGCACCCAGTGAAATGGTTAGCCAATGTTGGAGGTATTTTATTGCTTTATGGTGTTATTGCCTTGATCGCTGGGAGAAATAGAGCAGTATTAGATAACTCACTTAAAACCTCATATTCAGATGCTTTCTTGCTATGGCTCATCTTAATTGTGGGTATTACAGGTTTTCTTACTGAAATGGGCAGAGTGGTTAAATTTTATTACAATTATATCTCCATTGTGTACCTATCTCACCTTATATCAGTTTTCATGCTCTTTTTGGCTATTCCCTATAGTAAGTTTTCACATTTAGTTTTTAGAACTACAGCTGTGATTTTTGATCTTTATTACAAAGATATTTTGAGCAAAGAGAAATAAGGAGCTAAATCATTTAAAGTGGGGGGTAATCCCCCACTTTTCTTTTTTATATTCAAGACTATAATTTAAATCGTGCGACTGAATATAGTTTTTTTTATCACCCTTTTTATAGTTTTTTCCTTTTTTATTACCCTTAATCTTTTTTTTGAAAGGTCTTTTCAAAAAGAGGCTTTAGACTTAACTCATAATGAAGTTGGGCTATTAACGCAAAGCCTTTCTGAAAAATTAGCTTTTTTACTGAATTTAGCTCCTAATAGGTATAAAAGTTTAAAGGCTTTTTTTGATAAAGAATTAGATGATAAAGGTTCTATAAGTAAGTTTTACACTTTATTATTTACTGATTTAAGTAGTTTAACTGGTTTAAATATAGAGCAACAATTGGTCAAATCAACTAATATGGAAAAACTCAGTCACGACCTTCAAATTGAAGTAGATACAAAGCATAGAAAAATTTACTACTACATTCCAATTACTGTTTCTAAAGATTTCTTGTATTTGAAAATTGGAATTAGTTTATCAGAGATATTTGAAAAACATTTAAAACCCATAAGACTCACAGAGCGAGGATATGCTTGGATAATATCTAAAGATGGTATATTACTTTATCATCCTACTCAACCTGAAATGGTTGGGAACAATATTTTTGGAAACATTCAGCCATGTTTAAAGTGTCACAAAAATTTTGAAGCGGAAAAAGCTATATTAAAGGATAAGATTAAAAGTGGGTATCAATATTATTATTCACCTGAAAGAAAGGATAAAATAATATATTATTCCAGATTACCTGTTTACAATCAAGAATGGGTTTTATGCGTTAGTGTTCCATATAATGAAATATTGGCTACATTGACTAAAAGTATGAAATATCACTCTTTTATTGTCATTTCAATTTTCTTATCTATGATTATTTTAGGAATATTATTCTATTATATTAATTCTAAAAGAATTGCAGCTGAAGAGAAAGCTAAGTTATATAATTTTCTTAATTGTATAATTGAAAGTACACAATCCAAATTAGTTGTTATCGATAGAAATTTTAAAATATTGTTAGCTAATAATGCTTATGCTAAATTCATTGGTTTACCAAAAGAGAAACTTATTAATAGATATTTTTTTGATATTTGTCCTCAAAAGATTGACATATACAAAATGACTTTAAAGGAGTTATTGGAAGAAGCATTTAAGGGAAATTATAGAGAACTGATTGGATACCCATTAGAGGAAGATAACAAAATAAAGTACTATCATTTAACAGTTAATCCATTAAGAGAAGAGGAAGAAATAATAGGAGCTGTTTTATTATGTGATGATATAAGTGAGGTAATACATCTTAGAGAAGAGTTAAAAAAATATACAGAGGAATTGGAAAAATTAGTTGAAATTAGGACAAAGGAATTAAAAGCTGAGAAAGAGAAACTATCTATAATTATGGAACAAGTTAATACGGGAATAACTTTAGTTGATGAAAGAGGTAACATTTTATGGATGAATCCTAAAATGGAAGATATTCTAAAAATGTGCTTTAGTAATTTAGAAAAAGTCAATAATATCTGTGAAATTTTTGGGAAGACTTTAGACTGTGTAGATTCAAATAAGCCAATTCAGTTTATTTATGAAAGAGTATGTGCCAATCAAAGAAGGGTTTTTCAGGTCCAATTGACCCCTATAATTCATGCAGATACTGAGGCAAAATTTATATGTCTAATCCAAGATATAACAGAGGTAAAATTAATGGAAGAAAGAATTATGCAGTCTGAGAAACTCCAGGCCTTAGCAAGAATTTCAGCTGGATTAGCGCATGAAATTGGCAATCCTCTCACATCAATCTCTTCTTATGTTCAAGTATTAAAAGAGATGGATTTAGGGGAATTTGCTAATCAATCCTTAGAGGTTATATCTAAGCATATTTTACGAATTTCTGAAATTATAAGAAGTATATCAAGTTTTGCTAAGCCTTCAAAGGGTGAAGTAATCCCTACGGATGTTAATGAGGTATTAGAAAGTAGTGTTAATTTGGTTAAATTTGATAAGAGGATGAAAGATATAAAGGTAAATTTGAATTTAAATGATGTGCCAAAAGTATTGGTTGATCCCAATCAATTATCTCAGGTGTTTATTAACATAATTTTGAATGCCTTTGATGCTATGCCTAATGGTGGTGATTTAACTATAGTTACAAGAGAACTTGACAATTATGTTGAAATTAGCTTTACTGATACAGGCATTGGTATTCCTTTAGAAAATCTTTCTCACATTTTTGATCCTTTTTTTACTACTAAAGAAAAGGGCACTGGTTTTGGTTTAGCAGTATCCTATAGTATCGTTAAAAATTTTGGGGGAGAAATATTAGTTGAAAGTGAAGTAGGTAAAGGTTCAACTTTTACAGTGAGGCTTCCCATCCCTGCTGAGGGAGGTAAATAAAATTGGCAGAAGGGTTTAATTTATTAATTGTAGATGATGAGGTAGATATTTTGAATGTTTTGAAATTCCTTTTGGAGAAGGAGGGGTATAGGGTTGATACTGCATTAAATGGGGAAGAGGCTCTATCTAAGATAAAGAAAAAAACCTATGATATTGTTCTAACAGATTTGAGGATGCCTGGAATAGATGGAATGGAATTATTAGAGCGTATCAAGGAAGAAGCTTCTGAAACAGATGTAGTTATTATGACCGCTTATGCTAGTATTGACTCAGCAGTTACTGCCATAAAAAAAGGTGCCTCGGATTATATAGTAAAACCATTTATTAATGAAGATGTAAAAATGCGTATTAAACGCATACTTGAACATAAAACACTTCAAAGGGAAGTAGAGGTTCTAAAACAACAATTAAGTCAGCGAGTTAAAGGAGAAATTTATTTTGGGACATCTCCCCAAATGCAGGAAATTTTAAAAATTTTGGAAAAGGTGATTCCCACAAAAGCTCCTATTCTTATATTAGGCGAGTCAGGCACAGGTAAAGGTGTTTTAGCTGAATTTATTCATTCTAATAGTCCTCGTAATGACAATCCCTTTATTAGTATAAACTGTTCGGCTATTCCAGAAAATTTACTAG
>JBKBIY010000026.1:6118-12130 GCA_046294045.1 bacterium
GAATCTGAGCTTTTTGGCTATAAAAAAGGTGCCTTTACAGGTGCAGTATCAGATAAAAAGGGACTCCTTGAGTTAGCCCACAAGGGAACTCTTTTTTTAGATGAAATTGGAGATATGCCTATGAACTTACAGGCAAAACTTTTAAAATTTTTAGAATTAGGTGAATTTATTCCTTTAGGGGATACGGTGAAAAAACAAGTAGATGTAAGAATAATTGCAGCAACAAATAAAGATATTGAAGAGCTAATTAAGGCAGGACTTTTTAGAGAAGACCTATATTATCGCTTAAATTTAATAGAAATTAAAATCCCTCCTTTAAGAGAGAGAAAAGAAGATATACCCGCTTTAATATATTTTTTTATTGATAAATTTAATAAAGAACATGGTAAGAATATAAAAGGAATTACCAATGAAGCCTTGTTATCTCTTATCAATTATAGCTGGCCTGGTAACATAAGAGAATTAAAAAATATCATAGAGAGGGCCATTATACTTGCACAGGGACCATATATTACTTTAGCTGAAATACCAGAGAGAATAAAAGGGTCTCAAAAAATTGAAGGAAGAACAAAAACACTAAAGGAAGCCGTAGAAGAGTTTGAAAAAAATTATCTTTTAAACACATTAAGAGAATTTTCCTACAATAAAGAGAAAGTAGCAGAAGCATTAGGTATTGACTTAGCTACTCTATATAGAAAACTTAAAAAATATCAAATTTCAGAAGTCTAAGAGTGGATAAGCCCTTTAAAATTGGTTTTACTATTGGGTTCCTTTTAGGGATTGCAGTTGCTTTTATGTTAGACTTTGCCTTTAGGGATTCCTTAGGTGGAACCTGGTTTGATGCTACAGCTCATGATTTATCTAAACTTCTAAATAGACCTGTTCAAAGAGATGAATTTATAGTCCTTATTACAGTTACTTCCATTTTTATGTTCATTGGGTTGATTGGAGGTCTTCTCGGAGGAGTAGCAAGTAAGTTTGTCTTCAAATTTTTAGATTCTTTGGATGATTAATTTGCATTTTTGCAAAAGATTAACCTCTCGGCTTTAATCTTTTTTGCAACTTTGCAAAAGTTCCCCCTTCTGTCCTTTCATTTATGTAGATTAAAATTGGTATAAGATTTGATAATAATATTGTAGAATAGTATTTGGGGGTAGGAAAAATGAGAGAATTAATTCCAGTGAAAAAGAGAACAAAAGAGGTTGAGATAAAATTAATAGTTTATATCTTTGGATTTATGCTTTTTGAGATTTTCTTGTTTTATCTTGGGCACATGCTTCAGAGTGAAGTAATAAGTAGAGTTCTTATAGCCTTTAATCTTTTAGGTATTTACATGTTTTTTGGTGTATTAATGCTAATTGGAAAGATAGGAATTAAAAGATATGAGAATGCAAATAAAAACTAAAAAGGAGGTGGGATTATGTTAGCTAAACTTGATTCCAAAAAAGGTATTTACCTTGGAACTGGTGCAGGATTGATTTTATTTGTTCTCTTGGGTTTTTTCCCCAGTGCAATGATAGGTGGTTATGTGGGGTTGAAGCTTGCAGAATTGATTGTGGGACCTGGTAGTTTGGGAGTTGTAGCAAGGGTATTAACTGCTGTTAGTATGATTGGTGCAGTTTTAGTTACAGCCGTTACCTTTATTCTTGGAGGAGCTTTAGCAGGTTATACCCTCTCTCAGAGGTTTAAAACTAAGGAGGCAGAGATTAAGGCTTAAGCTAGAAAGGAGGCTTCCCTTAATTTTAACTTATGCCCCATAAGCCCCGGAAAGGGAAGCCTCCTTAGATGAAAGGGGGTGATATTTATGACTAAATTTGAAAAAAAAGTGGTAATTGGTGGAGCTTTTATAGGTCTTATCTTGTTTGTAATTCTGGGTTTTTTGCCCAGTGCTTATACAGGTGGATTGGTTGGTCTAAAATTAGCTAAACTCTTTTTTGGTGATATTCTACAAGAATCAGTAGGTCCGCGGATTTTAATTGGGCTTTTGATGATTATTTGTGTAATTCTTTCTGGAGCAATATTTATAATAGGTTGTGCTACGATAAGTTGGATTTTAGCTGTGCTTGTAGGAAGGAAGAAAGTTAAGGAAAAGGGCTCAACCACTTAAAATTTTTCTAAAGGAGGGGGTTTATGAAATTCATTGTAAGTAGAACTAAAGTACCCTTGTGGAGTAAAGAGAAACCTTGTGAAGAGGCGGTTGAAGAGATGCTAACTCCACTTGATTATCGTATGGTTCCATCTATAGAGGAAGCCAAGAAGAAAATTTGGTTTAAGGAATGGTGGGAAGGAGGAGTTAACCATAGAGAAGAAGGGGGGATGATAGTATGTGAGAAAAAGCAAAAGGAGAAGAATTGGGTAATTGAAATAAAAGATTTGGAAGATTTAATTAAGTTTCAGGAAAAGTATGGTGAGATTATGATCTTAGATAGTCCGCCTTACAAAGAGGTTAAAAAAGAAATTAGAATTTTAAGAGCTAAATAAAAGGAGGGGGGCATATGGAGAAGAAGAATCCAGGTTCTTATGCAATGGCAGAGGAGGAGAGGTTGTTTTCAAGAGTATGGTTGTCAAGTCTATTAGATTTTTTATCTGGCACAAAGTCCTTTTATTACATTCTTGTAGTTAGTGCCTTGGTTGTTCTTGTCGCGGCAATGTTTGGTGTATTTGCTATGCATACAGGGTATAGACATGTTTATGGAGTAACAAGAGAAATCCCGTGGGGTATTTTAATCTCTGGGTATGTATTTTTTGTGGTTACCTCTACAGGTTTATGTATAGTTTCATCTATTGGTCATGTTTTTGGAGTAAAGTCCTTAATTCCTATAGCCAAGAGATCAGTGTATCTATCAGTTGTGACGATAATTTCTGGTTTTATGGTGATTTTTTTTGATGTAGAGAATCCTTTTAGAATGGCAATTTGGAACGCTTTTTCTCCTAATTTTACTTCGAATATCTGGTGGATGGGAACCCTTTATGGAGCTTATTTAGTGTTTATGACCTTAGAGTTTATTCTTCTTCTTTTAAGTCAACACAGATATGCCATGATAGCAGGGCTACTTGGATTGTTATCTGGTGTTGCTGCTCATAGTAATTTGGGTGCAGTTTTTGGGATGCTTCATGGAAGGGAGTTCTGGTATGGTCCCTATATGCCCATCTACTTCATAGCTTCTGCCGTAGCCTCAGGCTGTACTGCAATTATATTTTTTACCTATTTAGGTTACAAAATTAGGGCAGAGAAATTTGACAGAGCCATGGTGTTATCATTGGAAGCTGTAGGTAAAATTTGGGCTCTTACATTAGCAATTCTTATGTTTTTTACCACTTGGAAGGTAATTACCAGCTTTTCAGGTGGAGAGGGTAAATTAATAGCTACCAATGAAATGCTTTTTGGAAGCTATGCCGTAAATTTCTGGTTTTTTGAAGTCTTTCTTGGGATGCTTGCTCCCTTCTTTTTGTTATTGATCTCTAAATTTCGGAATATTAATCAAATGTTTGTAGCCTCACTTTTGGCTTTTATCGGAATATTTTTTATGAGAGTTGACTTGGTAGTTTTAGGACAAATAGTCTCACATTATTTTGAATATAAGGTAGTTGATTTCCCTATTCTTTTAAGTTACTCTCCTTCAATTTATGAAATTATGATCATTGTTGGAGCTATAGCCTTTTGTATTTTTGCCTTTTTAATTGGAGAAAAAGTATTTAAAGGACATAAAACAGAAATTCACTAAAGGAGGGGGGCAAATTATGTTTAAAAATTTTAAAAATTGGTTAGACAGTTTAAAAAAGGATGATATAAATAGTGTACCTGATGAGACCAAAAGAGAGTTTCTAAAAATTGGATTAATAATTACAGGAGTTTTTGCTGGAGGAAGTATCTTTTCTGTGGTATCTAAAGTTGCAGAAGGATTAGCAACACCTGATGACTTACATAAAGAATATCCTTATAAACCACATTATTCAATGGTATTCAAGATTGATAGATGTATCGATTGTGAGTTATGTATGGAAGCTTGCAAATCTACCAATCATGTCCCAGATTATGGTTGGAGGACCATGATTCTTGAACGCTATGATGAAAAAGCCTTAGATCAAAAAAGACTCTTTATGCCCATACTTTGTAACCATTGTAATAATCCCCCTTGTGTTAGAGCTTGTCCCACCAAAGCAACCATTAAAGATGAAAAAACCGGTATTGTAAAAATGATCTCTTATAAATGTATTGGTTGTAAAACCTGTATGGCTGCTTGTCCTTATAATGCAAGATATTTTAATGAAGAAAGACATGCAGTGGATAAGTGTGATTTCTGTTGGGAATCAAGGCTTTCAAAAGGCGAAAAGTTGACTGCCTGTGCTGCTGCTTGTCCTGCTGGAGTTAGAATTTTTGGTGACTTATCAGATCCCAACAGTGAGGTTTATAAATTAGTCCATCAATTGGCTAAACCAGTATGGGTTCTTAAGCCAGAAACAGGTGCTAAACCAAATGTATTCTATACTATAAGTTAGGAGGGTAATATGAAGAAAATTAAGATTTTTTTAGGAATGAGTGTTATTTTGATGGGAATGAGTGCCTTGACCTTATTTGCTAATTCAAATGAGGGTTTAGTTTATATGGAAACCGATGAGGCTGGAGGTCCTGAAATTATTTATACTAAGCCTGTAAGAGGTGTTATTTTTAGTCATAAATATCATGTTAAGGAATTAGGGCTTAGTTGTGACTCCTGTCATAGTGGATTGTTTGAAATGCAAGCTTTGAAATCACAAGAAAATCCTGATTTTAATATGGAAGCCCTGTATAAAGGAAAATACTGTGGTGCCTGTCATGATGGTAAAGTGGCTTTTGCCTCAAATACAAAATGCGCCTCCTGTCATGTTGGTGTAAAGGGTCTGAAAAAATTTCAACAAAAATTAGCTCAAGAAAAGAAAAAATAACTTTTAACGGAGATTTAAAAGGGAGGGGCGTAACTCCCCCTCCTTTAAAAACTAATTAACCACCTTGATGACAAAGTGAACAATCAAAACTTGCCGATTTGTTTGTTCCATGGCAGGTAAAACAATATACATCTTTTGAATGGCTTTCAAAAGTTATAGAGCTTGTTCCTGCTTTCATTTTGAAGAGTGATGGATGGCAGGTTGAGCATTCAAACATTTGGATGTGGAAATTATGAGAAAATTTTGCAGGATTTCCTGCTTTTGAAAGAATAATATCTTTCATATTAATTTGGTCTTTATTTTGCATATGGCAGTTAGTACAAGTTCTATCTCCATCACAAACATTTTTGGAGGCAAGATTTATAAATTCACCACCATGAGCAACTCTCCTATGGCAAAAAACACAACTTATTCCTGCTTTAATATGTGAGGCATGCTTAGGATCAATATCTGGATTCCTTCTTACTTCATCTTTCATTATATCAATCATATTTTTTGAATGTCTAAATTCTGGATTTTTAACGGTATCTAAGGTGCGAAAGGTTATTCCCGCTAAGGTCATTATTCTTTCTTTTCTAAATTTTTGATTGTAATAATCAGTATGGCAAAAAAGGCAGTTTTCCATGGAAACTACTTGAGAAGCATAAACTGGATCAGTAATGGATTTATTAAGTATTTCAATCATATGCTTTTGACCTTTAAAGGCAAAGTTATAAAGATCTGATAACCCTTTCAATTTTGCTTTCATATAATAAAAGAAACCTGGTCTTCCGTGACAATCTAAACAGGCTACACCATTTTTAGAATGAATGTTTTTCCTCCAAGTGTAAACTTCAGTTAAAGGACCAGTTCCTTCGCTGGGATGACATTTGGCACAAAATTGGGGATTACTGGTAAAGTGTAAGACTTCTATATTGAGATAAAGTACCCCAATAAAAAAAAACAAAATGATAAGTAAGGTCAGAATTGGTCGGTTCTGAACAAAACTTTTGATAGAAAAGATAATACCACGATTCCCCATAAGCCCCCTCCTTTAAGTTAATTTTAGATGGATAATTTTAGGGTTAATACTTAATTTGTCAAGAT
>JBKBIY010000027.1:0-12070 GCA_046294045.1 bacterium
TTCCTACTGACAACCTAACAAGGTTAGGAGGTATATTTTGGATTCCTTTATGGGTTGAGTAATAAGGGAGGCATATTAAGGATTCCACTCCACCTAAACTAACTGCATGACTTATAAGTTTGAGATTTTTAATAAAGGTTTTGATTTGTTCTTGATTAAATGAAAGAAGGAAACTAAATGTACCTCCAAATCCTTTGACATTAGGGCTTATTTCGTTGGCAAAAGAAGGATAAAGAATTTTTTCAACAAAATCTTTGGTTTTAAGATATTCTATAATTAATTGACAGTTTTCTTGGTGTTTTTCCATTCTTAAGTGAAGTGTTTTCAATCCTCTAAGTGTTAAGTAACTGTCAAAGGGGCTAAGGGGGTTACCGAAGGTATTTCTGTATTCTTTTATTTTTTGATAAAATGATTCATTATTTGTCATGATTGCTCCACCGATTGAATCGCTGTGTCCATTTATGTATTTGGTAAGGCTATGAACTACTATATCAACACCATCTAGTAAAGGATTATAAAAGTAAGGAGAAAGAAATGTATTGTCAAAAACTACGATTGTTTTTGGATTAGAATTTTTTATTTTTTGTACTAGGTTTTGGGTGTTAATGGTTTTCATTAGGGGGTTTGTAGGGGATTCTAGCCAAACCAGGTCGTAATTTTCTGTTATTTCGGTTGTTTTTGTAAAATCAATGTAATCTACTTTTATGTTATATGAAGGGAAATAATTATTAAAGATTTTTTTGGTAACTGAGTATAGATCATCAAAAGCTAATACTTTTGAGTTTGGTTTTAATAAGGAGAATAGGGTTGAGGTTATGGCTGCCATTCCGCTAGAGAAAACAAGACAGTATTTTGCTTTTTCAAGATAAGCTAATTTAGTTTCCAGAGCTTGTCGGGTTTGATTATCATATCTTTGATAAAATAGTCCTGTAGGTTCAAGATCAAGAAGTTCGTAGGTTGAGGTTAAATGAATGGGTTTAACCACATCTCCTTCGGGATTATTTTCAAAAGGTTTTTCTCCAAGATGAATTAAAGAAGTTTCAAATTTCATAATTTCCTCCTTTGTTCAAGGTTTAAGTTTAATTATCGGGATTTGCTTATTGAAGTTTATTCGATAATAACTTTATGTATGGTGGCTGCACCAAGAAGAATTTGATCTTTATAGAAAGATATTATCTGTCCGGGGGTTATTGCCATTTGTTTTTCTTTAAATTCTACTTCGAGGCAATCTTCGAAGGTTTTAATTTCACATTCAGCTGGTTCGTGAGTATATCTTATTTTAGCTTTGGCATTTTTGGGAGGAGGTACTATCCAATTTGGATTTATTGCGATTAACTTTTTTTGGTAAAGATCTTCTTTTTCACCTACGGTTATGGTGTTACTTTCTTTATCTATGTTTATAACATATAAGGGTTTGTTGCTGGAGATATTAAGACCTTTTCTTTGTCCGATGGTATAGAAATGTAATCCTTTATGTTGTCCAAGAATTTTTTTGTTTTTGTCAATAATTACTCCGTTTTCTATTTTTTCGTTTTTGAATATTTCGGTGTATTTTATTGAGATGAAATTTTGACTATCGGGTTTATTATAAGTTGGTAGGTTATAGATTTTAGCTATTTGTCGAGTAGTTTCTTTTGAAGGTACGTAACCAAGTGGGAATAGGCTTTTTTCTATGTGGTAGCGATTAAGGTAGGATAGGTAGTAAGTTTGGTCTTTTTTTAGGTATTCTGCTTGAGCGAGGGTTGGAATGTTTTCGTAAATTATTCTTTTAACGTAGTGTCCTGTGGCAAAGTAATCAAATTTTAGATTTGAGGAAAGGGCTTTTTGTATTAAGGATTCGAATTTCATTTTCCAGTTGCATATTACACAAGGATTGGGGGTTTTTCCTTCGATATATTGGTTTTTAAAATATTGCAATATGGTTTCTTCGTATTCTTTGGTTAAATCGATTACAAAGAAGGGGGTTTTAAGGATTTTTGAGACCATACTTGCGTCTTGTATGTCTTCTATTTCTTCTGGTCCGAAGCAACCGTGTATTTTTGGGTTGTTATGGTTTTCATATTTTTCGTATAGTTTATCATATTTGGGGTTCCATATTTTCATTGTTATAGCAATGGTGTTAAATCCAAGTTCTTTGAGGATTGCAAGGGTTGCTGAGGAATCGACTCCTCCACTTAATCCGACGGCTACTGTGGCATTACGGTTAATGGAAATTTTGCAAAATTCTTCTTCTATTTTTGATAGAAGTTTTTCGTATTCTTTTTTGAAATCTTCTTGAATTTTTAGCATTTTAGGTGATATTATCTGGGGATAGAGGGGTTACATTTCTTGTTTCTGGTAGGATTATATCGTCTATTATTCCATATTCTTTAGCTTCTTGGGCTGACATGTAGTAGTCTCTGTCGGTATCTTTTTCGATTTTTTCTATAGGTTGTCCGGTGTGATTTGATAAGATTTCATTTATAATTTTTTTGAGTCTGTTTATTTCTCGGGCGTGTATTTCTATGTCTGTAGCTTGTCCGCCTATTCCTTTTATCCAGGGTTGATGGATCATGATTCTTGAGTATGGTAGGGCGAATCTTTTACCTTTTGCTCCTCCGGCAAGTAGTACGGCTGCTGCGCTTGCTGCCATTCCGACGCATATTGTGGATACATCGGGTTTTATTACTCTCATGGTGTCGTATATTGCCAAAGCTGCTGATATACTTCCGCCAGGGCTGTTTATGTAAAGATCTATATCTTTATCGGGGTCTTCTTTTTCAAGAAATAGTAGTTGAGCAATGATTAGGTTAGCCAATTGATCTTCTATGGCATCTCCGAGAAAAATAATTCTTTCTTTAAGTAGTCTTGAGAAGATGTCGTAGGATCTTTCACCTCTGGGTGTTTGTTCTACTACGATGGGTACGAGGGTATTTTTGAACATGTTTCCTCCTTTCATAGTGGGCGGAATAGGAGTTGAACCTATGACCTCCTGCTTGTGAAACAGGCGCTCTAACCGCTGAGCTATCCGCCCCCTTCGTTAAAGCCTATAACCAGTATATTAATAAAAATTTTACAAAAAAACATCAAAACCCTTCAAAAAATCAAAGGATTAAAGCATATTGCAAAGAATAATAAAATTGAAGTATTAGATGGGGAGTGATTTTTATGAAGAAAAGTTACGTTTTGTTTATAATATTTTTGATTTTAATCTCTTTTGCACAATCTCCTCAAAAGGTTGATCTTCTTTATAACGAATCAAAATTTGAGGCTTATATCATAAATAATGTTTCTTTTTTGTCTAAGGAAGATCTTTCATACGTCATAGGTAAGCCTGTAGAATGGGATGGCAAAGAAAAAGTGGTAATAATAGATAATATAAGGATTTATAGCAAGGTGGTTATTTATAAAAGTAAACTTTTGATATCTTTGAAGGAAACATTAACTCCACTTGGGTATCAAGTAAAATGGAATCAATATTCAAGAACTATAACAATAATACCACCTTCTTATAGTAAACAAGACAACAAAGCTAAAGTAAAGATAGAAAAATCTGATTCAGAAGAAAAGATAGATAATGCTAGTGAATCCAAGCAAAAAAAATCAAAAAAGGAAGATTCTAAAAATTACGAAATTCCGGTTACTGACAATGTTGATTCTTCAAAAAGAGGACAATCTCTACAAATAGTATTTATACCAAGATCTGCTTTTAATGAAGAATATAAAGTAACTGTTAGTGATCTAAAGGAGTCTAAAGTTTATAAAGGTATATATAATTCACAACCGGGGTATAAGTTTGTGATATTAAGTGTATCACAACAGAATTTATCTAATAAGGTACAGTTATATACTGGAAAGTTTGTATTATTTGATAACAGAAATATAAGGTATGAGTATGTGGAAGGTTTAAGTAGTTATGTTTTGCAGATATTGATGCCGATGGGAATAAATTTTGGTACATTAGTTTTTGAAATACCTGAGACTTCAATACCTTCCAAGTTGATATTAGAAACATATGGATCAACTCCGATTGTAATTAATTTGTTGTAAAGGGAAATTAAAAAATAAGTAGAAGTAATAATATAAAGTTAGCCGGGGTGGCGGAATAGGTAGACGCAGGGGACTTAAAATCCCCCGGAGGTAAAACCTCCGTGCCGGTTCGAGTCCGGCCCCCGGCATAAAACAAACAAAATGAACATAGACTACCTTTGTCAACTAGCTCATATAGAACTAAATCCCAACGAAAAAGAAATAATAAGCAAAGATATAGAAAAAATAATAGCTTTCTTTAATAAAATTCAAGAATTAAATATCACAACCGAAGAATATTACTATCCTTATCATTTAGGTGAAACTAAATATAACACTCAATTAAAAAGTGAAATTAATTTTGAAGATTTTATAGAAAAGAATTCAGTAAGAGAACAAAGTTATTTTAAAATACCCCCTATAATAAAAAGCTAGATTACAGGAGGATAAGATGATCACAAAAGAAGAAAAGGAAAAAATAATAAAGCTTATTCAGGTTCATGAGAAAGATACAGGCTCTCCGGGAGTGCAGTATCTACTACTAACAGCCAAAATAAATAGTTTAGAAGAACATGTAAAAAAGCACAAAAAAGATAAACAAACTTATCGTACCCTTCTAAAATTATACGCTAAAAGAAGAAAATTAAGAAGATATTTAATGGAAAGATATCCTGAAATTTACGAAAAGATAAGAAATATGTTATAATGAATTAATTTAGAAATTTTAAGGAGGATTTTTATAATGGTGAACTTAGTTGTTAATCACCTTGTAACCTCTCATGTGCATATTTTAAATGAAATAAGAAAACATGTAGGTAATAAAATTGTTTATCTTTTATTAAATTTACCTTCCAAAGAGTATGTAAAACCTGAAATTGATATTGACATAGAACTAGTTAATGAATTTCTTCACTTATATTTCTCAAAGTATTCAAGGGATAAACAAAATGATCAAGAGGTTATTAATGTTTTTAATAATTATATAAAGGATCTGGATTTCCTTTTAAGTGAAGAAGGAACGGTAGAAAAAGAAAGTCATTTAAAAAATTTACAGGACTTTTATGGAATAATTTTGATGATAATTTCAATTCTTAATGAAGTTTCAAATTTTGTGGTATATAAAAAAGATCCTTTTAAAACCTCAGAATTTTTTTTGTTATCAGAGATAAAAGATGACTATCCTTATCTTAAATCCAAAATAACGTCAATTATCAGGGATTTTCTTGAAAGTTTCATAAAAATAAGAGGTAATTATATTTCAGAGGAATTAAGAGATAATACTTTAAAGGTACTAGGTTATGTAAAGAATGGAGATCATTCAGAAAATATGCAAATTTTGGATGAGTTATTCTTTGAAATACTTACAAAAAATCAAGATTATGAATATTATATTATTAGCAAAGACAAAATTTTTACAGTTGTACCTTCTTCTTACATATGGTTTGAATTTCTTATAAATATATCTTTTTTGTATGAAAATCAGATAGATTTTAGCTCATTGGAAGAATTATATAATAAAAGATTATTACCGTCGTTTCAAATTAGCAAGCTTTGGTATAAAACACTTTATAATAATATCGTATGTAAAGACAGTGAAAAAAGGGAATTTTATGATGTAATTTTTAACACTATAGATGAAATAGAAGCTCATTTAAAAGATATTTTTGAAAAAGTTAAAAATTCTTATCCTGAAAAAGTAGAAATAAGGGAAGAATTCTTTGTAGAAAAATTAAAACTTTTATATGATAAAACAGAAGAAATTCAGAAATTAAATATAAGTTATGATTTTAATTCTGAAAATCTAAAGGGAACAGGTATTTTTGAAAGTTTTTATTCTGTTGTAATGGAAGTTTACAGTGAAAGGGAAAGTTTATTAACGCTTTATGAAATTTATAACTCTATAAGCAATATTTTAACAAGTTTAGAGGATTGGGAACCTGAGTATACTACTCCTTTAGATATGAAAATACTTGAAAATAGAAGCAAATTTGAAATTCTTTTAGATTATATTTTTAAATTTATTCAAAATGAAAATAAAGATCATTTAATTGAAGCTCTTTATTATTTTAAGAATGAAATAGAGCCAATAATTAAGGAAGTTAAAGAGGATACTCAAAAAATAGAAAAATTACTTGAACCAGAAAAAATAATGTGTGTCCATTGTGGCACATTAAATGACCCTCATAATGAAGTATGTATTAGTTGTGGTAAAAAATTAATAAAATCCGCAGTAGGGGAAAGTCAGGGGGTATTTACTACAATTATTAATAAACTAAGAAAAATAAACGATATAAATGAATTACCTTCATATGTAACCTTGTTACTTAGATTTTGCAATAACACCCTTACCAATATGGATACAATAAAATCTCAACTTGAGCAGGTACAAAATGAAGCAGTTTATTCTTTGTTAGAAAAAATAAATATAATTATTGATCATTTGATTTTTATAAGAGAACAAGTAGCAGTGTTAAACACTAAAGAATTAAATACAATAAATTTTGAAACAATAGAAGAAATTATAGCACAAGTAGAGTCTCCCGTAGAAGAATTAGAAAAAAATTTAAATGATCTGTATTCTTTTGTAAAGTCTTTTGAAAATGTTCAATTAGAGTAGCAATTAAAGTTGATTTGTAACTTATTAAAAGGTAAGGAGGAGGAAAGATGACAAAGTGGATATACTTTTTTGATGAAGGAAATGCTAAAATGAGGTTATTGCTTGGTGGTAAAGGAGCTAATCTTGCTGAAATGACTAACTTAGGTTTACCAGTACCACCAGGATTTACAATAACAACCGAAGTATGTAAACTTTATCTAAAAGATCCTTTATCTACAATGAATCAATTAATGCCAAAAGTGAAAGAAGCGGTATCTGAACTTGAAAGAAGAATAGGAAGGAAATTTGATGACAAAGAAAATATGCCACTTTTGGTATCTGTTAGGTCTGGTGCTCCTGCTTCAATGCCCGGAATGATGGATACCATTCTAAATGTTGGGCTTACTAAAGAATTAATACCTGTATTATCAAAATATACCAACAGAAGGTTTGCTTTGGATTCCTACAGAAGATTGTTACAAATGTTTGGAAAAACTGTACTTTCAATGAATACAATGGAAGAAATTTTAGAAGAGTACAAGAAACATGTCGGAAAAAAACTTGATATAGAATTAGATGAAAATGATCTAGAAAAAATTATAGAGCTTTTAGAAAAGGAATACCAAAAGAACAACAAAGCTCTTCCACAGGAACCTTTAAAACAGCTTGAAATGGCAATAGAAACTGTGTTTAATTCCTGGAATAACGAAAGAGCTAAAGAATATAGAAGAATTTATAATATTCCTGAAGATTGGGGTACTGCTGTTAATGTCCAAGCTATGGTATTTGGTAATCTTAACGATAAATCCGCTACAGGAGTAGCTTTTACAAGAAATCCTTCTACAGGTGAAAAAGTGTTTTACGGAGAATATTTGGTTAATGCTCAAGGAGAAGATGTAGTAGCAGGAATAAGAACTCCTTCTTCTATAAGCGAAATGAAGGAAAAGATGCCAGAAGCTTATGAACAATTATCTAAAATTTCTGAAAAATTAGAAAAACACTATAAAGATATGCAAGATATGGAGTTTACAATAGAGAATGGTAAGCTTTATATGCTTCAAACCAGAAATGGCAAGAGAACTCCTCAAGCTGCTGTTAAAATAGCTGTGGATATGTATAAAGAAGGGATAATAACAAAAGAAGAAGCTGTGATGAGGGTATCTACCAGCGAAGTTGAAAAACTACTTCATCCACAAATAGACCCTTCTTATAAGGAGAAACCGATAGCTAAGGGGTTAAATGCTTCTCCTGGGGCAGCTATTGGAAAGGTTGTTTTTGATTCCAAATTTGCAGCTGAGTTGGGTGAAAAAGGAGAAAAAGTTATACTTGTAAGGCCTGAGACAAACCCAGATGATATAGCAGGAATGGCAAGAGCTCAAGGTGTGTTAACTGCAAGAGGAGGGATGACAAGTCACGCAGCTGTAGTAGCACGAGGTATGGGAAAACCCGCAGTCGTCGGAGCTGAAGAAATAAATATCAATCTTAAGGAAAAATACTTTACTGTTGGAAACATAATTGTTAAAGAAATGGATGTTATAAGTATAGACGGATCTACTGGGTATGTTTATTTAGGAGAAGTTAAACTTCTTCCACCAATGCTTTCTAAAGAATTATTTGAATTATTAGAATTAGCAGACGATATTGCTAAAATAGGAGTAAAAGCTAATGCAGATACTCCTGACGATGCTCGAAGGGCTTATGAATACGGAGCAAAAGGTATAGGGTTATGTCGAACTGAGCACATGTTTATGGCAGAAGATAGATTACCTATAATGCAAGAAATGATAATAGCTGACACCAAAGAACAAAGACAAAAATTCCTTGACAAACTCTTACCTATGCAGCGAGAAGATTTTTATCACATATTTAAGGAAATGAAAGGATACCCAGTTGTAATAAGATTATTAGATCCTCCTCTTCATGAATTCTTACCAAAAGAAGAAATAATTAACAAGAAGATAGAGCAAGCTAAAAGGGAAGGTAGAACTGAGGAAGTAGAAAAATATCAAAAGATGTTGGAAAGAGCGGAAACTTTAAAAGAAGCTAATCCAATGTTAGGGTTTAGAGGATGTAGATTAGGAATAGTATATCCTGAGATAAATGAAATGCAGGTAAGAGCTATTTTTGAAGCAGCTGTTAGATTACATAAAGAAGGACATAAAGTTAATCCACATGTTATGGTACCTTTGGTAGGGCTACCTGAAGAAATACAAGTGGTAAAGCAGAAGTTAGAGGAAGTTGCTAAAAAAGTACTCGAAGAAAACCAAGTGGATATTCCTTATAAATTTGGTACGATGATAGAAGTACCTAGGGCTTGCGTGGTTGCTAACAAAATAGCTGAATATGTTGAGTTCTTTTCTTTTGGTACCAATGATTTAACCCAAATGACATTTGGTTATAGTAGAGATGACGCTGAAGCAAAATTTATACCTTACTATATGGAAAACGGAATACTGGAATTTAACCCCTTCCAAACATTAGACAAAGAAGGTGTTGGAGAATTAATGAAGATAGCCATAAATAAAGGTAGAGAAACTAAGAAGGATTTGGAAATAGGTATTTGTGGAGAGCATGGTGGTGATCCTGAATCTATAGAATTTGCATACACTATAGGGGTGGATTATGTAAGTTGTTCTCCGTTTAGGGTACCGGTAGCAAGATTAGCAGCAGCTCAAGCAACAATTAAATATACTCAAAAAGAATTAAATTTAGCAGAGACCAGGTAAGGTTTACATTTAATTAGGAACTTTTCTAAGTGTTATTAAGTAAAATTTAAGTAGAAATTAAGTAAAATTAAGCGAGATGGGGTAAAGTAAGTGAAAATAAGCGAAAATTTAAGTGAAAAACTATATTAAATTTAATGTCGATGAAATTTGATGCGGAAAGTTAAGTGGAATTTTAAATAAAATTTTAAAGAAATTAATAAAATTTTAGGTAAAAATTTTGGTTTGAAGGAAATGATTTATAAATGTTAAGCGGTGTAGGGGGCAGGGTCCATGCTCCCTTATCCTTTTCTCATGTAATTTGTCATAGTAACCTTTGTTAATATTAAAACCGTATAGAGGATATTTTTGATGTAATTTTTGCATTAATTTATCTCTGGTAACTTTTGCTACTATCGAAGCTATTTGTACGACTTTTATTTTAGAATCTGCTTTAACTTGGGTGATTATGTTATAACCTTTCATTTGGGGTGATTTGTTTCCGTCTATGTAGATTACGTGGGGTTTTTGGTTTATTTTTTTTTCTATCTTTTTTATAGCGATTTCGAAACCGAGAAGGTTGGCATTAAGTATGTTTATTTTATCAATGGTTTTGTTATCAATAAAGATAATGGAAATAGCGGTTTTGTATTTATTTTTTTTAATGAAATCAATTATTTGAAGGAAGATTTCGATTCTTTTTTGGGGTGTTAGTTTTTTACTGTCGTTGGTATAGAAGTCGGGGATTTTTTGTGTGCAAAAGGCGGTTACGCATAACGGCCCAGCTAAAGCTCCCCTTCCGGTTTCATCAATTCCACAAATCCACATAATATCCCCCTAATCTATATTTTTCTAATGTAAAAAATGAAAGTTAAACCTAAAAATATCATCATGAAGATGTTTGTTAGATTTATAATTATCCATATTTGATCGAAATTTACTGCCCAATGACAAAGAGGTATTCTTAAGAGTGAAAAAATTACCATGTATATTGTTAGGGGTATTGTTTTACCTATGGCTATGAAAAATCCGCTAAATATGGCATTATAAACCATACTTAACCCCATTAAACCTGTGTAATAAAGATAATTTTTTCCTATTTCGATTATTATGTTATCTTTGATAAAGAGTGATAGTATTTGTTTGTTAAAAAAGACAAACAGAAGGAAAATAGGGATAAAAAGTAGTGTACCTAAGAGGATGGAGGATGTTATTATGTTGGTAATTTGTTTTATTTTTTGTTGTTTATTGATGTTGGCGGTTTCGTAGCCTAGAGTTTTACCTATTAGTGTAGCGGTGGAGATGGTTAGTCCTGCATCGAGCATCCAGATGAAAACTTCGAATCTTTGGGAAATTGTAAGTGCTGCTACTGCTTTTTCTGCTATATTCTCTTTTTGTCCTATATTACTAATAGCTGATATGATAAAATAGTATACACTACCAAAAACTAATAAACCTATTTTTACAGGAAATCCTATGTATATGGATTCTAAAAATCTTTTTATATCATCACTAGTTTTTTTCCCCAATTTTTGGGAAATTTTAAAATCTACAGTAATGGAATTTTTTCTTAGAAAATAATATCCCCATAGTATTCTTACCAGTTCACCATTTAGCCAAGCAAGATTAATAAGTAAGCTTAAGCTTATTTGATAATATTTTATACCAATGAATACTGTTAATATTTCTAAAAATACCGCAGCTACAGTTATATACATAATTTCTTTAGTTTTTAGTATACCTTGTAGCAGAGAAAAAATAATGGAGGCCAATATACTGAAAATTATAATAAAAGAGTAGTAAACGACCACTTCTTTTGCTGTTTTAACTACTTGAGGTTCTAGGTTTAAAAAATTAAATACTACATCTACGAAAAGATGGTTAAAGAAAATTAGTACCATAAGGTACCATATGAAACTGAATTTAAGGGAAGTGGAGAATAGGTGGATAATGTTGTGGATATTTTTATCTCCGAGGAATCTTGAGGTTAGGCTTGTTATTCCGCTTGAGAAAGCTGTAGAAAATCCCCATAGTACCCATACGATATATATACTTGATCCTAAAGCAGCTAGTTCTTTTCCTGAAGGTAGAAAAAATGAAACTATAAAAACCATTATTGTAAAGGAAGTAGCGTCAAAAAAGGTTGATACCATATATGGAAAAGCTACTTTTATTATTTCTTTGAATCTTTCTTTTTGAAAAACGAGCATATTTTATAGAATTCTTTAAAGTAAAGGCGATTTCCTATAAGGATATTTTTTCTATAAGAATTCTTTTTTTATTTTTTGTAAGTAATTATGTGATAATTCAGTGGGGATTATTTTATATTTTTCATAAATTTCCAGAAAAAGGTTTAAAGCATTGTTTAAATTGAGTTTATTACCTACAGAAATTATTAAGTGGTTAGAATTCATTATTTTTTTTCTTCTTAAGTATTCTGAGGTTATTTTAAAAGCGATAATTTGTTTAGTGTTAGGGTCTAGGATGGGGAGGATGGGGAGGATTTGGTTATTTTGGGATTTTAACGCTTGCCCATAAAGGAGTTTTTTAGCTAATCCTATGGAGAAGGTGTTATTTAGGTAACCGAAGTGAGAGGCTATACCTGCTTTTCTTGGGTGACTAATTCCATGTCCATCTACGAAAAAAAGGGTTTTTAAACAAAGAGTTTGTGAATTAAAATTTTTTTGAAGTTTTTTATAAAGCTTATTAATAATTGGTAATTCTCTAAAAGCAAGGAAACCTGGTATATAGGGAAATTTTATTT
>JBKBIY010000028.1:0-12043 GCA_046294045.1 bacterium
GAATTGACTTGATATTTTTCCCATTTTAGGACGCTTGGATTTATCCCTATCCCCTCCCGCACCAAAAACAACTATTAACCTCCCCTTACTCACCTTCTTTAAACTTTTAAGCACCTTCTTTAAAGCATCCGGAGTATGAGCATAATCCACAAAAACAAAAGGAGAATAACTTATTAACTCTAACCTACCTAAATCCCGCCAAAAACTTGAAGAATCCCTTATCAACTCCTTAGCCCTAGCAAGATAATAACCCCTCCTATCACCCAAATCCAAAAAATAATTCACCAAAAAATATATGGTAATAAAAACTATCGAAAGATTTTCAAAGTTATACCTACCTATAAGATCAGTTTCCACCTTTTCAGTTATTAACTCGTTCCTTAAGGGATCATAAAAAGACAAAGTGAAATAAGAATAAAATCTTTCGTTTTCAAAAAATGTCTTTGAATCCCTAATGGTAAAATTTATCAAATTTTTAAAATTTTTCTTAACCAGTTCACGATAAAGAATTCTTCCATAGTAATTGTAAGTGTTTATTATTTTGAAATTTGACGAATAACAAAAAAACAATTTTTTCTTTGCTTCAAAATAGTTTTGCATTGTTTTATGATAATCAAGATGATCTTGAGAAAGATTAGTAAAAGCAGTTATACTAAAATTTAATCCTTCTATCCTTCCCTGATCCAAAGAGTGAGAAGACACCTCCATAAACACATTTTTAACATTTTTTTGATGAAAAAGATTAAGTAAATGGTAATTTGTAGCAATGTCAGGAGTGGTTAGGGGAATAGTAGAAATAGAAGATTTTAATAAATCAAGACCGTTAAATGAATATTTAATGGTACCTATCAAACCTGCGGAAAAATTCGGATCCTCCTTTGATAAATTGACAAAAATGTTATAAAGTAAAGTTGTTATGGTTGTTTTCCCATTTGTACCCGTTACTCCAAACAAATTCAATTTAGGATCACCATAAAAAATCCTAAGAACCTCCGCTAAATCCTGTTTAAGATCTTCAAATACTATTAAGTTAATATCAGGAGGTACTTTATGATAATTACAGTTTTTATCCGAAATTATTAAAACTGGTTTGATCTCAAGGATTTTATGTATAAAACTTTCAAGAGGATCATTTTTCCCTTTAAGAGCTATAAAACCTTTGTTTTGATTAGCAAATAAATCAGCTAGATTTGTGTTAGAAATTAAACTTTCTATTTCAAAGTCGTTCGATAATCTCTTATAAACAAGCTTATTAGGAAACCTCTTTTCAAGAATGTTTAGAAATTCATACGCCTTCATTTTACATACACTACAAAAGTAGCTATTAAAAAAATAATTTTACAACAAAATATTTTAATCCTCTATTCTTTCATTTTGCAAACTAATAGGTATTGAAACTAATAGGTATTATTGGAAATTAGTTTAAAAAGGAGTTTTATAGAGGTTAAAAAATTTTTATACTATGCTGATTGATTTGAAATTTAACAGGATAAAGAGTAAGATTGACAAAAATTCATTGGAATACAAAAACAATTATGAATATCATAAAAAATTAGCTTACGAGTTAGCTGAAAGGCTTGAAAAAATAAAAAAAGGAGGCTCAGAAGAAGCAAAACAAAAACATGTCCAACGAGGAAAAATGTTCGTAAGAGACAGAATACAAGCACTCATAGATCCCGGTACTGAATTCCTTGAACTATCACCCTTCGCAGGATGGGAACTTTATGAAGACTACACACCAGCAGGCGGAATAATAACAGGTATAGGTATAGTAGAAAATAAATTTTGTATGATAATAGCAAACGATGCCACAGTTAAAGGAGGAACATATTACCCTATAACAGTAAAAAAACACATAAGAGCACAGGAAATAGCACTACAAAACAGATTACCAACTATCTACCTCGTAGACTCAGGTGGAGCTTTCTTACCTTTACAATCAGAAGTATTTCCAGATAAAGAACATTTTGGTAGAATATTTTATAACCAAGCAAGGATGTCAGCTCTTTCTATTCCACAAATAGCTGTGGTAATGGGCTCATGTACAGCAGGCGGAGCTTATGTACCAGCAATGAGCGATGAAGTAGTCATAGTAAGAAACCAAGGTACCATATTTCTTGGCGGCCCCCCTCTGGTTAAGGCAGCAACCGGAGAAGAAGTAACAGCAGAAGAACTAGGAGGCGGAGATGTACATACCAGAATATCAGGAGTAGCAGATTACTTAGCAGACAATGATCAACACGCTATCCAAATAACCAGACACATAATAAGAAACCTTAATTACAACCCTAATCCCTCAATACCACAATTCGAACCCGAAGATCCCTATTATGATCCCGAAGAAATTTATGGAATAATCCCTTCAGATCTAAGAAAACCTTTTGATATAAGAGAGCTAATTGCAAGAATAGTGGATGGAAGCTATTTTCACGAATTTAAAGAACTATACGGACCAACTCTTGTATGTGGCTTTGCAAGAATATATGGCTATCCCGTAGGAATAGTAGCAAATAATGGGGTCCTTTTTTCCCAATCAGCTCTTAAAGGAGCACATTTCATACAACTATGCAACTCCAGAAAAATTCCAATAGTATTTCTACAAAATATAACAGGATTTATGGTAGGTAAACAGTACGAACACGGAGGAATAGCAAAAGATGGAGCTAAAATGATTAATACCGTCGCAAATTCAGAAGTACCCAAATTCACAATAATAATAGGTAATTCATTTGGAGCAGGTAATTATGGAATGTGCGGCAGAGCCTATAACCCCAGATTCCTATTTATGTACCCTAACGCTAAAATAGCCGTCATGGGAGGAGAACAAGCAGCACTAACACTATTAACAGTAAAAGAACAACAACTTAAAAATAAAGGAATAACCTTAGATCCACAAAAAAGAGAAGAATTTTTAAAAGAAATCATTGAAAAATACGAATATGAATCCAGTGCTTATTACTCCTCCGCAAGACTATGGGATGATAATATAATAGATCCCATTCAAACCCGCAAAATCCTTGGAAAAGTAATTAGCATCTCCACCTATAGCCCAATAAATCAATCCACCTACGCAATATTTAGAATGTAAACCAGAATGTAAACCAGAATGTAAATATAAAATATGAAACAGGAAATAATAAAACAAATAGAAATTTTAGGAATACATAGATCCATAAATCCTAAAAATGTTTTACCACAAGCAGCTTATAAAGTTGATAATTCCTTACCAATAAGAGACAGTGAAATTCTTTTTGAAGTTGATTCACTAAACCTTGACTCAGCAAGTTTTAAAAATATCCTAGATATCTCCCAAAATTCAAAAGAAGAAATAAAAAAAACGGTAATGGAAATAGTAAAAAATCGAGGGAAAATGCATAACCCTAACACTAACTCCGGAGGAGTATTCAAAGGAAAAATAAAAGAAATAGGAAAATATTTTTCAGAATTCCATAAAAATAAGTACAAAATAGGCTCAAAAGTGGTCTCACTTACCTCACTAACCTTTACACCCTTATTTCTTGAAAAAATTATAGATGTTGACATAGAAAACCATACTTTATATGTTCAAGGATACGCTATACTATTTCTTAAAAGTCCATTTGCAGTAATAGATGAATATAATTTTGAAGAAGAGGTAATAATGAAAGTTTTAGATGTAGCAGGAGCACCAGCTCAAGTAGCAAGATACTGTAAAATCTCAGATAATGTAATAGTACTTGGTTCAGGTAAATCAGCAATCCTAGCATGCCATGAAATCCGTAAAAGAATTAAACCCACAGGTAAATTATTCGTAATATCAAATAACCCCAAAGAATTAGAGTATTTCAAAAAAATAGACCTCTGCGACTATATAATAGTTTCAGATGTAACAAACCCAATAGAAACATATCAGAAATATCTAGAAGTAAGCGAAGATTTAGCAGATTTGGTTGTGAATTGCACAAACGTACCCGATACAGAAACATCCACAATTTTACTAACCAAAGATAAGGGTATAGCCTACTTTTTCTCAATGGCTACCTCATTCCAAAAAGCAGCCCTACAAGCAGAAGGATTAGCTAAAAATATAGAACTAATAATAGGTAACGGATATTACCCCGATCACTACAAAATAGCTCTAAACTGTCTTATAGAAAATAGTCATATCTACCAATTTTTCAAAAACAAAAATCCTTACTAAAAGGAAATTTGCACTTTTTTTAATAAAATAAAAAAAGGAATAGCAAACAAAAATTTTTATGATAGACAAAGAAAAACCCTTCTTTGAATTATCAAAAATAAAAGACATGACTTCAGAAATACTAGAAGTAGTATTCATAAAGAACTACTCACAAAAAAAAGAATATAAAGTAGATACAGACGTATTTACTTTTAAACAAGAAGGAAAAGAGTACTATATTCTAATATTCTCTCTTCCAGGACTTAACAGAGAAAATATTGAAGTAGATGTGAAAGAAGATATCGTAACAATCAAAGCAAAAAGGGAACTATTCTTCCCAGCAGAAATGATTAAATTACAGGATGACATGTTAAGATTCATAACCGAAAATGCCGTAGCAATAGAAAATTACTATGGAATAATCTATAGGCAAATAAAATTACCCAAGAAAGTTAAAAAACAAGAAGGTAAAGCGATATACGCTAAAGGACTTCTTTTTATAAAACTTGAATGCGAATAATTAGCAAAATACTGGTAAAAACTATAAAATTTTACCAAAAATATAAAACAAGGAGTTATCCAGTATGTAAGTACTACCCTTCTTGTTCAGATTATGCAATAATTTCTATAGAAAAATATGGACCAATAAAAGGAACTTTAAAAGCAATCTGGAGAATAATAAGATGTAATCCATTTAGTAAGGGAGGAGTTGATCTACCTTAGGAGGTAAACAATTTTGATAATTTGCCCTAAATGTAATACTTCAAACCATGAGAATTATAACTATTGTTATAACTGCGCCTACCCACTAAAAGATTACATAAAAAATAAAGAATTAACAAAATTAATGGGAATCTCACTAGGATACGAAATGTTAAGCATGTTCGATAAAGTTATAGAAATATACGAAAATATATTAAAAGAGAAACCTCACTATGCAGATGTTAGATACAAATTAGCTCTTATATATGAACTACAATCAAGATATGACAAAGCTATAGATCACCTTAAAAAAGCTTTATCAATAAACCCAGATTATATCCAAGCAAGAAATAAACTAGCCGACATATTAATAACTTTAGGTAAATACGAAGATGCTTTAATAGAATATAAAACTCTTTTATCTACAAAAATAAGGTACAATTTTGCAGATGTTTACAATAACATTGGGTTTATATACGAAAAATTAGGTAATACAAAACAAGCTAAAAGTTATTATCAGAAATCAATATCTCTTAATCCTAAATTTGCAAAGCCCTACTATAACCTAGGAAATGTTTTATTTTTAAAAGGAAACATAGAAGAAGCCATTTTATATTACAATAAAGCTATTAATCTAAATCTAAATATTCCCGAAGTCTATAACAACCTTGCCTTAGCTTATTACAAACTTGGAAAAATTGATTTAGCAGAAGAAAATCTAAAAAAAGCAATTTCAATTAATGAAACATTTTTTGATGCTTACTATAATTTAACCCTACTTTACATACAAACAAACCAATTTAAAAAAGCTTATGAAATCTTTGAAAAGATAAAACAAAAATTTCCTCCAAACTACGACATCAATTACCTAGAAAAAAGCCTCCAAAAAAAATACAAAGAAAAAATAAAAAAAGAAAGTTTAAATAATCTAGAGAATAATATAAATAACCAAAATGAAAAAAATTTTTGAAAGACTCTTATCAGTAATAAAATATTATTCAACTTTAGTAGAAAAAGATCCGTTTGTAATGCTTGGTTTACCGCCTTTAAATTACAAAATGCAAATACAAAACCTATCCCCTAGTAAATATTTATCTTTTATAAATGAATATGGAGAAAGATATTTAGAAGATCTTCACAAGTGCTTCTTAGGTACGCCTACGGATTATGAGGAAATATTAAATAAAGCTGAGGAATTAGGGATTGCAGAAGAATACAAAAAAAACAAAGGTTTTAAAATTTCAGATGCAAAAGCTGAAATAAAACCCGGCTCAACTTTCGAAAGCCTCTTTGAAAAACACGACTTCGATAAATTTAAAGCAGCACATAATTACAGTATCGCTAACTTTTTTCAAAAACAAAAAAAATATGAAGAAGCTCAAAAAGCCCTAGAAGAAGCACTAAATTACGATCCTAATAACCCCTACATAATTAACAACCTCTTCCTTACAAATTACATACTCGGAAATTTTGATAAAAATGAAAAATTTATAGAACTCATGCTAATGCTCGGAATAAACGAAATCGAATTCTTTTCCAAACGAAAAATAACAAATAAATAAAAATTTAAAAAATTTAACACAAACCAAGGAAAGGTGGAAAAACTATGAAATTACCACAAAAAGATTATTACAAACTACTTGAAGTTAGCCCATTGGCAAGCACCGAAGAAATACAACAAGCTTTTAGAAGACTGGCAAGAAAATACCACCCAGACACCACTCAAAACCCTATAGAAAAGAAAAGACTACAGGAAATTTATCAACAACTGGTAGACGCTCACCAATTCCTTAGAGATGAAGAAAAAAGAAAAGAATACGATAATAACGTTATTTTTAAATTTAGAACTATAAGCAAAAGTCAAGTTAAAACCAAAACACAAACAGCTACAAAAGAAGAACCTTGGTGGAAAAAATTACTCGCCTTTGGAAAAAAAGAAAAAGAAAAAGAAGATCCCGTTAAAAAAGCAGAACAACTATTTTTCTTAGGAATGAGCATGACAGGAAGACCAGACCCTAAAATGATACAAACAGCAATATCTTATTTTGAACAAGCTTATAAAGCCAATCCTCAATTGTTGGAAGCACTTTTTAACGCTGCTCTAGGATACTATAAAACGGGAGATTTTGAAAAAGCTAAAACCTTACTAAAAGAATACCTATCAAAAAGACCATCCGACCAAGCCGCAGACATACTCTACAGACTCATAAACTGGTAACTAAACTTTTGATAACTAAACTTTTGATAACCAAAATTTTGATAACTAATCCGGTAATAGTGATAATAGTAATAACAGGACCTACAGCAATAGGAAAAACTAACCTCTCCCTCTTACTAGCCAAATCTATTACCAACACCCTCATAGTTTCCGTAGATAGCAGACAAATATACAAACTAATGGACATAGGTACAGACAAAGTATCAAAACAAATAAGAAAAGAAATACCTCACTACCTAATAGACATAATAAACCCGAACAAAGATTTTTCTTTATGGGAATTTCTGAACATCTCAAAAAAAATAACAGAATTCGCAATAAAAAAAAGAAAAAACTTAATCTTCGTAGGAGGAACAATCTTATACATCCGAGCTCTTATAGAAGGATTTAATTTACTACCCACAAATCCTATCATAAGAAAAAAATACGAAAACCTAGAAACTCAAAAACTACAAGAAAACTTACTGGAAATAGATAAAAAATTTGGAACCAATTTCCACACCTCCATAAAAGACAAAAGAAGAATGGTAAGAATCCTAGAAGTTTACGAAATAACTCAAAAAAACCCTCTAGAACTCTGGAAAACTAAAACCCCTCTACCAATAGATAAAATTATTATCCTAGAAAACCATAGAGAAAAAATCTACCAAAACATAAACAACAGAGTTGATAAACAAATTAAACAAGGATTAGTGGATGAAGTAAAATTTATCTTAAAAAAATTTCCAGAAGCTGCTCATTTCAAAAGTATGAAAACCTTTGGATATTACGAAACAATCCAATACATAACCGGTAAAATCGATCTACAACAAACAATTTCTTTAATAAAGAAAAATACCAGAAGATTTGCAAAAAGACAGTTAACATTTTTAAAGAAAATTATACCACTTCCAATGAACATAGAAATTATCAAAGTTTACGAATTTAACGAAAATTTTAATGATATAGCAAACCATATATGCCAAAAATTAAATTATTAGAAAAACTGGATTATTACCAACTAGAAGAAATTAGTATTAATGAAGAGATTTTCATTTTTGATGCAGTAAAAAAAATAGTAAAACCTTATCCTTTGTTTTGGATAACAGTTATAGGAGGAGTACAAGTAAATAAATCAACATCTTTTACCAATATTCTATCATTTTATATTCTTAACTATTATGAAGAACAAGACTTAATTTTACCATTTGAAAATTTATCCAGCATGGGATTAAAATTTGATACCATAATAAAAGAAACCCAAAACAATTGCGTTATGCCAGATAATTTACTAGAATTTTTTAATCAAAACCCAATTTTTCAAAAAGACTTAGTTATCGCCATAGCTGAAAAAATAAAGCAAAATAACGAAAATTATAATTTAACAGATTTTTTGGAAAAATATACCAACGAATATATGCTAAACCTAGAAGCAATCTCAATTATGAATTTCATAAATAAATATGAAAAAAAACTTAAAGAAAATGAAAGATTATTCGTAATTTCAGATGGTGGACTTTCTAAATTCAGAAAATTTCTTAATCATACACCACTTAAAAAAGCCAATTTACTAGGATTAATAAAAACGGTGGAAATTAATTATCTATCAGAATATGGGAACAATTATTTACATTCTTTACCTCAAGGTAAAAGAACAGCCGCTTTCTTTATAGATTATCAAAATTTTAGAACTCTAAGTTTCTATTTTAATATTGGTAAAACGGTAAGAATAGAAATATTTTCAGAAAATTTGGAGGATCTTTTAAAAATAGCAGGTTTTATAGTTTCCCTATCTTATTTACCATCGCTATACTATAGAATGCCTCAAAATAATATACTTCTTGCTAAACTTGAAAAAAATCTTAAAAATTATATAACTCATGAAGTTCTCTTTACCAAATTTTCTCAATAAACCGATCTTAATAACAATATGAAAAGAACATTAGAAGAACTTTTAGAGGAGTTAAAAGATAAAGGTGTAAGCGAAAAAACATTAAACGCTATGAGAATAATAAAAAGAGAATATTTCGTTATAAACAAGGAAGAAGCTTACTTAAATGAAGCTCTTCCGTTTCTTAATCAAACAACCTCCCAACCTTTGGTAATAGCAAACATAATAGATGAATTGGATTTAACCGAAGAAGACGTAGTTATAGAAGCAGGTACAGGCTCGGGATACCAAACCTGCCTCCTAGCACTCCTATCCAAAAAAGTACACTCCTTCGAAATAGATAAACAAATTCTCGAAAAAGGTAAAGAAAATATACTTAATTTCATAAAACAACATCCACACTTAAAAATGAAAATAACATTATACCGTAAAGATATATTCAACGCAGATGACATACTAATAAATATTCTCAAAGAAGAAGGAAAAATAGATAAAGTGGTTTTTAGCTTCTCAATAAAAGAAATCCCTAAATTTTTCTTAAAAGAAATAAATAACCCTATAACTATCATAGCACCAATGGAAGAAAACCAACCCAATAAAAATCAAAAATACCAAAAACTTAAAAAAATAATAAAACAAAACAACAAAATCATTACAAAAGACTTAGGATATGTATCCTTTGTCAAAGAAAGAAGAGAAAACAAATAAATGCTAGAAATAAAAAGAGCTTCAATAGAAGATAAAAAAAATATAAAAAATCTGTATTTCAAGGTTTACGGGAATTTTTATTCCTTACCGGAGGTACAGGATGAAGAGCTTATGGAAGAAATCCTAAAAGACAAGGATAACCTGTGGATAATAGCTACAGATAAAAAAGAAGTAATAGGTTCTTTATTGTTTAGAGTGAGTAAAGAGCTAAATTTGTCCAAAGCTTTAGCAGCAGTGGTATTACCAGAATACCGAGGAAAAGGAATATTCAAATCAATGTTTGAATACGGGCTAAAAAATATTACAACTGACATCATTTATGCACTCACAAGAACAGTATCCCCAGAACCACAAAAAATACTACTTCAATTCGAATTCATACCACTAGGAATATTCCCAAATGTTAGAAGAATATACGCCTACGAAAACCACGGACTATATGCCCTATTTAAAGAAAACATCTTTCTACAAAGAAAAAACTTATCAAAAATAATAAAAGAAGTAGAAGAATTACTAAGTATTCTAAAAGATATCATCATACAAAAGTATATAAACCATACTCTGAAAGGGAAAAACTCTGTTTTCGCCAAACTAGAGGACTTCATATCCGAAAAATACGAAGTTATAGAAAGAGAAAAATTTAATTTCACCGCAAAAGAAGCTCAAAAAATAGAAATCAAAGTAATAAACGTAGAAAAAGAATATATCGAAGAAAAAGAAAAATTAAGATTTAAATTCTTTCCTTTTCATAAACCTAATTTTAAGATAACTACAGAATTCGGATCAATATTTCTTCACCTTAACATGATTGATAAACATAGCGCCATAATGGGAATCAGAGTACCCGGTGATGATCTCGAAAAAACCTATAACCTATTTTTCAATATTCCCTATATAGTGGACAAACTAGATGCAAGATATCTTGAAGTAATATCAATGGCTAATAAGTATAGAAATCACTCCATTTTACTAGATAACGGATTTATACCTTCTGCTTATTTCCCTTGTCTTGTACCCGAAAAAGAAAAAAGAGTAGATGCAGTAATTTTTTTCTATCCACATAACTTACCTCATTTTAAAAAAATGTTCGTACCCGATATATTCAAACCTTACATAAAATACGTATACAACATGATAGTAAGAAAAATAAAAGAAGAAATTGAAAGTAGTTTGAATTAGGATTTTTCATATTTAGCCTTAAGATAGAAATTCTTTATAATAGGAACTTGTTGATAGTGATTAACAATAGGTTTATGGTATGGTAATTTATAAGTTATTGGATCATGCAACATATAAGGGGGCATTTTTGAAAGCTCAGGAAGATACTTTTTTATATACTTTGCTTCTGGGTCAAATTTTTGTGCTTGAATAATAGGATTAAAAATCCTTAAAGGTCGGGGATCCGGTCCAACCGAAGCTACCCACTGCCAATTACCAACGTTAACCACTTCATCATAATCTATCAAATACTTCATAAAAAATTTTTCACCAATACGCCAATCAGTTAACAAATGTTTAGTCAAAAAACTCCCTAATATTAATCTAGCTCTGTTGGGTATCCAATTTTCTTCTTTTAATTGCATAATAGCAGCATCAACTATAGGATAACCTGTTCTAGCCTCAAAAAAAGCCCGTATATATTCTTCATTATTTTGCCATTTCATACCCCTATACTTTTCCTGAAATTCAACATCTAAAAAAGATGGAAAATTAAGTTTTATACTGTACCAATATTCTCTCCAAGCTAACTCCTTTATAAAATGGCAATCTTCACCACATTTAGCAGAAACAATACTATATAGCTTATTAAGACTTAACAATCCAAATCTTATATAAGGAGATAACTTAGAGCTACCGTCAAGGTCAAGATTATTCCTTGTAAATTCATAACCACAAAAATCAAAAGAATTAATCCTTTCCTTAAACCATTCCACTGGAAAATAAGTATTACGTTGAAATTTTAAACTTCGTTGCAAATCTTCCAAGGTTGGTTCTTCTATAGCAGGAGTCCTAACGTTCAATATCCTCTCTTTTGAAAAACTCAGCAAAAACTTTTTCCATTCTTTGTAAAATGAGGTAAAAGTACTTTTTAGAGGTATCTTACTAAGATCACTAAGAAACTTATCTTCATAGGATATAAATTTCACCCCAAGTTTTAAACATATTTCTTTAACATCTTCCTGTATCCTTTCCCCTGTCCATGAAGAAGAGTCACTAGTAAAAACACATTCTATTTCATATTTTCTTATTAATTTTTCCATTATTTCACAAGGTTTTCCATAGAAACAATAGAATTTACCCCCTATTTTTTCAATTTCATGAGATAAATGTTCTAAACAATTAATTAAGAAACCTAATCTTTTGTCATAAGATTCAAACTTGTCAA